>JADZGG010000413.1 GCA_020854015.1 Flavobacteriales bacterium | reverse complement strand
CGCATGCGGGTGAACGAGCGCAAGGTCAACGAAGAGGACTAACGGTCTTACGGCAGCTGGGCCGCACGGGTGGCCGTGGGCACAGTGCCCCCGATGTTCACCAGGATCGGATCGCGGTCGTTGGCGGAACCGGTGTACTTCACAACCCCGTCCATGTTCACGTCCTCACGGTAGTAACCGATGGCGGTGAGCGTGGGCACGGAGCCACCGATGCGGCTCAGGACGAGGTCGCGGTCGTTGCCGGTGCCGGTGTACATGACCACGTTATCGCCACTTGCATCGCCGGCCCACAGGCAGCGGGCGGTGCCCACAAGCTTCGTAGCGGCCGTTCCACCAAAGGTGGCCGCCCCGGCCGAGAAGTCGATGAGGCTACCCACGCTGGTGAGGGCCACAGCGTTCTGGGTCATGATACCCAAGTGATTGCGGTGGCGAATGGCGATGTAATAGTCGTCCGCGGTGAGGTTGGCGAAGACCACATCGCTGGTGCCGTTCATGTCCACGATGTTGCCGTTGCGGAGCAGGAGCGCACTGCGGGTGCCGAGGACCTGGGACGAATTGTTCTTGTTGCGCAGTTCCACCACCACCCAATCCACCACGGCAGAAGTACCGGTAACGCCGAGGACGCCAGCGGTGGTGGTCTCGTTGCCGCCGCCGTTCACATGGGTGTAGCCCAAGCCCGTGTAGGGTTCGGTCAAGTTGATCAGGTCAACAGCGCGCAGGCCATCGGTCATGTTGGACGAACCGGTGTTGTATGGTCCTTCGAGCATGGCGCGCAGCTTCACCTGCACACCGGGCGCGGCCGCGGGTTCGTAGCCGTTCAGGGTGGTGGCTGTGTTAGCGGGATCGAGCCAATCGCGCAGGCGGCTGCTGGGCGCGGTGCCATCCCAGCTCTGGTTGAACTTGGCACAGGTGGTGAACACGGTGCCAGCGTTGGCGCAGGTCTGAGCGCCATCGAACATGTGGCCGATGAACCGCTTGTTCTGATCGAACAGCGGCGATCCGCTGCTGACGGCCTCTACGATCCCACTGTCCCAGAAAGTCTTCCAGCAGTAAGTATCCGCGGGCGCACCCGTGTATGGAGTGATCTGAGTGGAGGTTGCGGTGTTGTTGTCGAAGGTGATCTTCTTCACATCGTAGAGCGGGTGGTGGATCACGGCCGTGCTGGTGGGTGCGGGCGTTCCGTGGTTCCAACCAGCATAGTATGGCTGAAAGCTTTGGGGTGGCGCGCTGCTTAACTGCATCAGGCAGAGGTCATCGAAGTACTCGTTCGCCTTCAAGGTCGCACCGGTGATGGTCTGGGATGTCGATCCCACATCCCCCACACAGGTCGGCGATTCGTAGTTGAAGTAGAAGACCCATTGGCTCTCATTGGGCGTGTAGCAGTGGTTGGCCACATGCATGTAGGGTGTTCCGTTCTGTGCGGTGTTGTTCAGCAGCACGCCTGTGCATCCATTGCCGTCGGGACGAAGGAACATGGTGACCGCCCGTTTCTGTTGCTGCCAGGTGGAAGCGATGGGGCAGATCACGTTGTTGTGGCAGGGCGCGCTTTGGAAACCGGGATCATAGTCGCGCAGCAGGCCCTGCTCACCGAAGTTGAAGATGTCGCGGTAGCCGTGGGTGATACTGCCGATGTGGAGCGCGGTCTGGCCTGTGGCAGGCACGCGTTCCTGCACTTCGATCACCACTTCGTCCCCGGGCACCACGGCGGTGGCCAGGTCGCCGGTGGGCAGCTCGTTCAGCTCGTTGAAGCCGCCGATGAAGAAGGTGCGGTCGGTGTTGTAGAGGAAGACCCAGGTGTCCGGTGCCAGGTCGAACTGATCGAACTGCACGCTGAGCATCACGGCGCCGGGGCTCTTCAGCACGATGCGGTGCATCTGGCGGTCGTCGGGCAAGGCATCCACCTGCCCCTGCGCCATCACATCCACACCCCAGAAACGTTGGATCCCGTAGCGTTCCTCCGTGGGGTGCGCCACCTGGTCCTGGGCGATCAGGGTCTGCCGGTCCAACGCGGACAGGGCAACGACGGGAAGTGAGGAGGAATGAGGCGCGGTGCCTCCCCAAGCGATGGGTTGACCACCGTGGCTGATCTGAGCGGAAAGGCTGACCGGGAGGAGCGTGAGAAGCCCAAGGAGCGTGTTTCTCATGGTCGACGAAGTAAGGAGAAGGACGTACGAAAATGCCCTATCCTTCGTCGAAGGTAACTTTTATCAGCGTGAGGTGATCACGAATTCCGTACGTCGGTTCCTTGCCCTCCCTTCCTCCGTGTCGTTGGAGGCAAGGGGCTTAGTGGGTCCATAGCCTTCGAAGGCCAGGCGGCTTCCGGCGATGCCGTGGTCCTGTAGGTAGCTGTAAACCGTGAAGGCACGGTCGTGGCTCAGGGCCATGTTCTCGGTCTGGCTGCCCACGTTGTCGGTGTGTCCTTCGATGCGGATCTTGATGGAGGGGTTCTCCTTCAGGAAGGCGATCAGCTCGTCGAGGATGTGCTCGGAGCCTTTGGTGACATCGGCCTTACCGGTGGCGTAGCGGATGTCGCTGACGCGGTAGCTGCGGCCCACCTCGATCTTTTCCACCTTCATGTCCAGCTTGGCCACACCGCCCCGCAGGGTGTCCTCGGCACTGAAGGCGCGGCTGTCGAACACGTGGCCTTCCTTCTTCACGGTCATCACCACATCGGCGCCGGGTTTCAGGCGGAGCACGGTGGCGTAGCGACCGTCTTTACCGTCCACTTCGAGCACTTCGGTCTTGCGCGTGTCCAAGTAGGTGATCTCCACCTTGGCGTCCTTCACCAGCTGTCCGTTCTCGTCGCGCACCTCCCCTTTCACGATCAGCACATCCTCAGGCCGCGCGTCCTTGGGCAGATCGAAGCCGTAGATGTCCAGCCCCCCGACACCCCTGAACCTGCTGCTGGCGAAGTAGGCGGTGCGGCCATCGGCGCTCACCACCAGCCCATGATCGTCCTGCGTGGTGTTGATCGGGTTGCCGATGTTACGGGGCTTGCTCCAGGTGCCGTCATCGTTCATGTGGCTGAAGAACACATCGTAGCCACCGACCCCGCGATGCCCGAGGGTGATGTCGTCCTTGCCCCTGTCGTCCTTGGGGGGGCGCGCTGCGAAGTAGAGCGTGCGGCTATCGCTGTGCAGGAAGGGCGCCTTCTCGTCGCCGCTGGTGTTGATGGGGCCCGGTACGGGCTTGGCGGGGCTCCACTCCCCTTTCTCGTTGCGCGTGCTCATGAAAATGTCCGTGCCCTTGCTGTCCTTGCGCACCGTGGCGAAGAAGAGCGTGCGGCCGTCGGAGCTGAGGGTGGGTTGGCTCTCCCAGCCGTCGGGCGTGTTCACGTTGGGCCCCAGGTCCTCCAGCGCGGTCCATTCGTACACCTGCTTGTTGGTGCCGAAGTCCATGTGGTTGTCGTAGTGCGTGCGGAAGATGTCGCAGTTCTTGTAATCTGTGCCGGGCACGGGTGTGCAGACGGTGACGAACATCTCCTTGTTGTTCACGCTCACGGTCACGCCGCCGTAGCTATCGCCCGTGTTGAAGGGTTCCGGTAGCGCCTTCCCCTTGTCGAACTCCGCCTTCATGTCGGGTCGACGGGCCTCGGTGAGCTCCTCCACGGTCTTGCTCACCAGATCGCCTTTGGCCTGTACCTGGCTCAGGCGGGTGAAGAACAGCAGCTCGTTGTCCGGCGAGAACATCGGCAGGTACTCATCGGCACCGGTGCAAACACCGCGCAGCACCACCGGCTCGAAGGGACGCGTATCGCGGTAGAAGTCCGCGTAGAACTGCAGCTCGGGCATCACGTGCTGAACGTCGGCGGTCTTCTTATCGATGTCCTTGGCGATCTTGCTCTGGTCGTCCGAGGGGAATTTCAGGAACTTGTCATAGGCCTGCGCCGCCTCGGGGAACTTGTCCTGAGCATAGTACATGGTGCCGAGGTAGTAGTAGAGGTCGCTGTGGTACTCCGGGCATTTCGCGCGCACCTTCTCGAGATAGCCGATGCCTGCCTCGAACTTCCCAGCTCCAGCGGAGGCTCTGTTGTACGCCGACATGCCGAGTTGGAACAGGCATTCCGCGCACTCGGGGTCCACCTCTTGGGTGGCCTTCAACTTCTGGTGGCGTTCGGCGGGGTCCTTGGT
>JADZGG010000412.1 GCA_020854015.1 Flavobacteriales bacterium | reverse complement strand
GCGGTCACGGGCCTGCTGAATGCTGTCGTCGGTGAGGACGCAGAAGATCGTGGGCACGCCAGTGCTCAGGTTCACATCCATGATGCCCTGGGCCGTGGCTTGGCAGACGTACTCGAAGTGGGGCGTTTCGCCGCGGATCACACTGCCGATGCAGATCACCGCATCAGGCTGGTCGCCTTCGATAACCAGCTTGGCACCGAGGGCCAGCTCGTAACTGCCGGGTACCCGCTCGATCCGGAGGTCAGCTTCGGCCACACCGTGGTGCAGCAGGGTCTTGCGGGCCGCTTCAGCCAGGGAATGCGTGATCTCCTCGTTCCATTCGGCAACCACCAACGCCATGCGCATGCCGGTACCGTCCGGAACCCCTTTGGGGTCGTAAGTGGAAAGATCGGTAAGCGCCGTGGCCATGGGGCAGAAGCGCTAGCGTGACTTAGCCTTGGGCGGCCATCGCCTCTGCGCGGGCGGCCAACTTCTTGGCGTTGGCAGCATCAGGCGTCGTGGAGAAGTCCTTCGCTACACGACCGAACACGCGGGCAGCGCCCTTCCAGTCGCCTTTTTGTTGGTGCAACACACCGGCCTTCATCAGGAACATCGGGGTGGTGAAGTCGCTCTTTACCATATCAGCTGCTTTCTCGAACTGGCCGATGGCCTCATCCACCTTGCCGAGCTCCACGAGCGCATCGCCTTGATTGCCTAGGGCCATCACGCTCAACACATCGTCCTCCAGGTCGGCCTCCTTGTAGTGGTCCAGCGCGGCTTGGAAGTCGCCCTTCTGCATCATGATGGTGCCGAGGTAGAAATGCGCCAGCTCGCCACTGGGGGTGCTGCCGTAGTTCTGCGCGATGTCCAACAGTCCGACGAAGTTGCCGTCGCCGTTCATGGCCAGGTCCAGCGAGTCGATCTCGAAGTAGTACTGGGCCTTCCAGATCATGTTGCGGGCCTCTTCGGCCTCGGGCTCGGCGATGAAGCGCTTGTAGCCCAACACGCCCAGTACCAGCAACAGCACTGCGCTGACGCCGATGGTGACGGCCTTCTTGTTCTTCTCGAAGAACAGTTCGGTCGAGGTGTACATATCCCCGATGTCGAGGTCCTTCTGTTCGGGGTGCTGCGGGGCCTTGGTGGACATGGTACGCTTCTGAATTCGGATCGCAAAAGTAGCGGAATTCCCCTGAACGCGAAGGAGTGCGCTTCCGATGATCCACAGCCCCGGGTTAACAGCTTCCGGAACGATGCCTGGACCGGGCCGCCAGCCTTGCGGACCTATCTTTGGCGGCCGTGCACCTCAGCCACCTTTCCCTCTTCCAGTTCCGCAACCACCGCGAGGCCGAACTTGCCCTCGGGGCGCAGGTGAACTGCTTCACCGGGCCCAACGGGGTGGGCAAGACCAATGTGCTCGATGCGGTCCACTACCTCAGCCTGAGCAAGAGCTACTTCGAGCCCACCGACACGCACAATGTGCTGAAAGGGGAGGAGGTCTTCATGGTGAAGGGCACCATGGCCACTGACGCAGGGGACGATGAGCTGGTGTGCAGCGTGCGCAAGGGCCATCGCAAGGTGCTGAGCCGCAACCGGAAAGAGTATGAGCGCCTGGCCGACCACGTGGGGCGCTACCCGGTGGTAATGATCACCCCGTACGATGGACAGCTCGTGCTGGAGGGCAGTGAGGTGCGTCGTCGTTTTCTGGACGGTCTGATCAGCCAGTTCGACCGCGCTTATCTCGATGCCCTGCTGCGCTACAACCGCGCCATGGCCCACCGCAACCAGCTGTTGAAGCAAGCCTGGAAGAACGGAGGGCTCGATCGCAGCGCGGCGGAACCTTGGGACGAACAGCTGATCCAACATGGCGAGGCCGTCCATGCTGTCCGAAAGAGCTTCATGGAGGAGCTGGTGCCCTTGCTTGAATCCCATTATCAAGGTATTTCCAGTGGTCCCGAGCAGGTGAACCTGTCCTACCGTAGCGAGCTCGGGGAGAAGCCCCTACGTGAACTGCTGAACGAGGCGTGGTCACGGGACTTGGCTGCGGAGCACACTACCGTTGGCATCCACAGGGACGACCTTCTGTTCACGCTGGAAGGGCAACCTTTGAAACGCTACGGTTCACAGGGGCAGCAGAAGACCTTCCTGATCGCCTTGAAGCTTGCGCAGTTCGACCTGACCGCCGCGCGCTCTGGTCAACGCCCCATCCTGTTGCTGGACGACATCTTCGACAAGATCGATCCGCAGCGCATGCGCCACCTGTTGCAGCTTTTGGGCGGCGGCCGGTTCGGGCAGGTGCTGATCACCGATACCGATGCCCGCCGCATGCACCATGTTCTGGACGGACTGACGCTGGATGTCCGCTTTTTCCACATGGCCCACGATCACCCCATCACCAGTGAAACGCTCGAATCAACGGTCGCTCGGTGAAGCGATGAACGCCCTGGTGGATGCCTTCGGCCTGCGTGAGAAGCTGGACGAACAGGCCCTCATCAGCGCGTGGGACAACGTGGCAGGCCCCATGATCGCCCGCCATACCACACGGCTACAGTACAGGGCCGGTGTGCTGCGCGTGAAGGTGGATTCCGCCCCCCTGCGCCACGAACTGGGCTTTCTGAAGGAAGGGCTGATGAAGCTGCTGAACGAGAAGCTGGGCCGCGAGGTGGTGCGCACCATCGCCTTGGATTGAGCTACGACCCTTTACCCAACGACAAGACCAAGCCGCCGGGGCAACGTGGTCGTCGGTCGGCCTTGCGGTGCGACTAGTACTGTTCGCGGCTGCTGAAGAAGAAGTGCCCTTCGATCAAGGCGTTCGCATCGCTGTCGCTGCCATGCACGGCGTTCTTCGCCTTGCTTTCAGCGTAGCGCTTGCGGATGGTGCCCTCTTCGGCCTGGGCCGGATCGGTGGCGCCCACCAGCTTGCGGTAGTCCTCCACAGCGTTGTCCTTCTCCAGGATCGCGGCGTACACCGGACCGGAGGCCATGTAGTCCACCAGCTCGCCGTAGAACGGGCGCTCCTTGTGCACTTCATAGAACGCGCCGGCCTCGTTGTGCGAGAGGCGGGTGTATTTCAAGGCCACCACGCGGAAGCCATTGCTGATGATCATGTCCAGGATCTTCCCGGCATGGCCTGCGGCCACGGCTTCGGGTTTGATCATGGTGAAAGTGCGGTTGCCTGACATGGGTTGTTGAAAAAGCGGCGCAAAAGTAACTGCTTCGGCCGAACGAAAGGGCCTCGGGAACAAGCTTCCTTCGCTCAACGTTCACCAAGGTCCACCCCAGGGCCTTCGTCGGCGACAGAACAATGACCAGCAGACCCACCATGATCCTGGCCACCCTGGCCACGGTGCTCGTTGCCTGTGGCGGCGAGTCGGACAAGGGAACAGAGACCGCCCAGCAACCCCATTTGGTGATCGGCGGTGAGGACGCCCAGGCCTCAGCTTCAAGCCTCTACCAGATGCCCACCCCCAACGAGCTGTTCGCCATTGTGCGCGATATGGCGGGCGAAGGCCAGAAACGCATGATGAACCCGGCGGTGAACGCTGACCGCTACGTTTCCCTTCCGGCCCGCGCGCTCAACTTCGGTGTCTATTCCACCGATCTTGTCTACGCCAGCTACTTCAAGCTGAACGTGGAGGTGGTGCGCTACTACTTGGCCGTGAAGAAGCTGGGTGACAAGGTGGGCATCGCCAGCGCGTTCAGTGACAACTATTTCGTGCGACTGGAAGCCAACCTGACCCGTGGCAACAACGACTCCCTGGAGATCCTGAGCAACGATGCCTACTACAAGGCCTACCTGAAGCTGCAGGAAGAGGACATGGGCCCCACCTTGGCCTTGGTGCTTGCTGGTGGCTGGGTGGAGAGCATGCACTTGGTCATGCGTCAGGTCGTCACCTTCGACCCACAGAGCCCCCTCATTTCACGCGTGGCCGACCAGAAAGTGAGCCTCGAGCACCTGCTCGACCTGATGGAACAGCACACAGGGGATCCGAACATCGAGACCTGGCGTAACAAGCTCATCGCCATCCGGGACCAGTTCGACCGCCTCGACATAAAGCGAGTGCCGCACTCGGGCAAGTCCGCTTCGGGCCGTATGGTGCTGGGGGATGATGTGGTGGTCTCCCTGACCGCCGAACAGTACGAGCAGATCAGCAAAGCCGTGGAACAACTTCGGGACGAGATCATCCGCACCGAGGATCAAGCATCCATCAAACCCAACGCGTGATGAGCCGATTGAAACACTTCCGTGGAGGCCTGGCCGTATTGACCCTGTCCCTGTCCGTTGTCGCACACGCCCAGAGCGAATGCACCGACTACCACAAGTTCAACTGCGACCGCTCCAGCGATACGCGCTTCTCCATCAACGGTCAGAGCAAGAGCGCGAGCGTGCAGATCGGCACACCCACCGAGCTGAACATCATTGTGTACAAGGGGCAGGACTACCGCATCTCCCTGTGCCACGACAGCAAGGTGCTAGGCGACAACCTCTCGATCCGTTTGGTCGAAAAAGTGCGCGAAGCAAAGAACGTGGAGGAGAAGGTGACCGAAAAGCAGGCCGTGATGGATGCCAACGATGAGCCCACCGGCCAGGAAAAGGATGTGACGCGCACGGAGAAGAAGACCGTGTACGAGGATGTGCGCAAGGTGCTGTGGGACAACTCTGAGCACGACATGGCCAACGAGATCGAGTTCAGCGCCACCAGCAGCAAGCG
>JADZGG010000411.1 GCA_020854015.1 Flavobacteriales bacterium | reverse complement strand
TGTTTCGCTGGATACGACCGTGAACGTGGAGCTCCTGAAGAAAAGCATACCCGTTGTGTACATCGTTCCCATTGGCCTGGGCGCCATTCCCATCTATGTGGAATACAAGGTCAATGTGGATGCCGAAGCCAAGCTTAAACTCACTGATGTCATCTCCATGCGGGATACGGTGCGCACAACCATGAGCTGCGACTTGGGACTGGTGTACGATGGCCAAGCACACAGCTACAACAACAGCACGGGCACGTTCTATGCAGGGGGTGAGGTCACTCAATTCTCCCCCTCGTTGGGGATCAAGGTGGCGTTCAAGGAGAAAGTCACTGCTTCCCTGTTCGGTCTTCTTGGACCTTTCCTGTCGCTCAGTATACCCGAGGCATCCGCACGAGGCACGATCGCCCTGCCATCCCTGGATTTCGACGCAAGCGTGAAGGCCAGCGTGAAGTTGGAGACCGGGATCGACCTTACGACCATCTCCGGTGCGACCACCGTGCTGGGTGGAGGGCTATGGGAGTCGGACAGCCTGTTCTGGCGGACCCCGAACAAGGTGGAGATCGTGTTCGGCAACGATCAGGTCGGACAACCGGACAGCACCCTGACCGACAGCCTGGCGGTGAAAGTCACCTCCACATTGGGAGCGCCGCAGAAGAACGTACATGTGCATTTCGAGGTTACCGCTGGTGGCGGATCTCTTTCCCAGCAGGTCGTGGACACGGATGCGGAAGGTGTGGCGCGCTGCACGTGGACCCTGGGGCCGGAGACCCTCCCCGACCAGCGTGTGAAAGCCTGGGCCCGCTTCGGAAATGGCGATACCCTGGTGGGTGGCCCCCTGCTCTTCAAGGCAGAGTTCGCGGAACTGCAGGCAGAGGTGTATGCCGGCGACGACCAGGTTGCCCACCTTTCGGACCCCTTGCCAGCACCGATCATGGTTCGCGTGGTCGACCAGGATGATGTGCCTTACGCAGGGATCATGGTCCACTTCGAGATCGCTTCCGGTGGTGGTGAGCTCACGGTGGATTCTGTGATCACGGATGCGGACGGACTTGCCGGCAGCGATTGGACGCTCGGCTCGAACGAACTCGACCAACAACTGGTGCACGCCTGGGCCACCACTTCTCAGCATGATACGTTGCCACCGGGCATCCTCACGTTCAACGCGCACTTCCCATACAACATCATGGACTACGCTGACGTGCACGACTTCGACGGGGACGTGGGTGATGACATGCCTCCGATGCGCGTTTATGTTGGAGACCAATTGGGCCTGCCCCAGTTCAACATTCCGGTCCACTTCACCGTGGTGAGCGGGAGCGGCGGCAGCTTGAGCCAGACACTTGTCCACACTGATGCGCAGGGCATTGCCACCTGCAACTGGAACCTGGGCGCGTTCACAGCTCATACCCAAGTGGTCAAAGCTTGGTCCTTGGATCAAGATGGCGACACTCTTCTCGGCGGACCACTTTACTTCACCGCTACGGAGCCTGGAGTGTGCACCGTCCTCGGCTCTTTTCCTGGCATGGCCAACTACGGAGAGGTCTTACAGATCAATGTGCTCGCTACCGGGATATACACCGGCACACCGTTGCAAGGTATCGGGGCGGGCCTTACCACTTGGCGGGGTGCCGACATTCCGAACCCGCCCGGTGGCGGCACTACCGGCCCCGATGGCATTGCTGTCGTGGGCTGGCAGATGGTCGCGTACAATACGGGTGGCCAGCATGCCAAGCTCGTATGCTTGGGCGATACCACACTGTTCAGTACGTCTTTGCCGAATTGCACGGGAACGGTGGAGGATGTCGATGGAAATGAATACCCGATCGGATGGGTGGGCTGCCACTGCGCCATGCTCAAGAACCTGCGCACCACCCATTTCACCAACGGCGATTCCATCCCCTTTGGAACGAATGCCGAGTGGGATGGTGCGGACACTACTTTCCAAGCACTGGCGGACCATGTTAACAGTGACGAGGCCAACGATGATCAGTATGGACTGTTGTACAATTTCGAAGCCGCCATCACCCAAAACAGCATACGCCAGCTCTGCCCCGATGGATGGGGCATTCCGGACGCCTATTTCGCGAATGTTGCCGGGGGCATGAACGAGGTGATCACCAGCTTGGGTGGCCCGAGCATCGCCGGGGGAAAACTGAAAGCGACCACCTTGTGGGACCCGCCCAACTTCGGCGCCAGCAACAGTACTGGTTTCTCCGCCTATCCTGCAGGGAGCCGCACGCCAGGTGGCCCCCAGGACATGGGGATCTTCGGTCGCTTCTGGACCCACCAGGCCACGTTGTTCGGGAATGCCTATTTCCTGCAGCTCTCTACATATTCCGAGGCTGTTCAGACACAGTATACTTCACGGAAGAACGGGCTGTCCTGCCGTTGCTGGAACAACTACAAGCGGGACATGGAATAATATCCACTGGTGCACTTCCATTGCACTCGCGTCGCACCTCTGGAGATCCCAAGGCATTGATGTCAGTATTGAAGCGACATCGGTGATCGTTCGCCGAATGCCATGTCAAGGAGACGATCTTCTTGGTTTCACAGCCCTGACATGTTCGATGCCAAGCGAATCCGCGATCAAGCAGCACATCCACCGCATGTACGGCAAGCTGCAGGTGCAGAACAGGACCGAAGCGGTGAACCGGCACTTCGGACGCTGAGCGCCAGCTTCGGCGCCCAACATGGGACACACCTCGGAGCGCCAGGGGGCCCAAAGCGCGGAAACCCTTGTTCAGCAAGGGTTGGAACGAAGGTTACGTTGACAGCCGAAGCCCGACCCGGTACGTTCGCAGCGGACACCCACCGACAAGCCATAGTACCATGCGCCAATTCATCCTGACATTCTCACTTCTCAGCACAACTGTGCTTCTCGCCACCGACTTCACGGTGAACACCACAGGATTGAACGTCAACTTCACATCCATTCAGGCAGCTCACGACGCAGCATCCGATGGTGACCGCATCTTCATTAGTCCAGGCAGCTATGTGGAAGATCTGACGTTGACCAAGAGCATAGAGCTCCATTGCCAGGAAGAAGGCCAGAACTACAATGTCACAGGCAACTTGGTCATTCCCACAGGCACCCTCAACAAGACCATCACGATAATCGGTCTTCGGCTCACTGGAGCGGTGACAAGTGCCGAGACCAGCACGAGCGCTTGCCAATTGAACATCCTATCGAGCAAGATCACGGGACAATTGAATGTAAAGCGGAATGCACTGCTGGTGAATGACTCCCTGTCTCGAACCACCGTTGCTGCCAATGTGAGTATAATAGGCTGCACCATTTTCACCCTAACTCCTATCCTCATCATCGAGCATTTGGCACCCGATGCCGGAGAATGTTCGATCATTGGGAACAAACTGCGCTTCGGGGGATCCGCAACAGGGGTGATACGGTGTGACGCAGGTGAGGGCCACGAGATCCGGAACAATGAGATGGTCTTTGCAGGTGGCGGCTTTTTTAGTCCAAACCTGATCGAGGTCATGGGTTCGGTGGGAACGACACTTGATACGATCCTCATCGTGAACAATACTCTTGATAGTGATGGAGGCATTTCCCCTCCGATCGTCAAGACCTCGACAGCACCTACTCGCGTGGAGGCGCGGAATAACTGGAAGCGCGCAAGCACCGGCACGATCGTTTCAGCAGGTATCGAGTCGTTCTTCAACGTACAGGGCTCTGACGGCGTTCAGATCGATGCAGGAGACCCCTCGCCACTCTGCACGGACCTTGACCTGACACGCTGTGATGCGGGTGCCTTGGGAGGTTCGTTCTCGCGGGAGAACTTCACGTTCACACCCGGTGGCTCGGTGTGCTACATGGTGCAGACCCCCCGATTCCTCACTGCGGGGCAGACCCTTTCCATCTCCGCCTTTGGTTTCGACCGCTAGACCGTGATCGTTCGATGGTCCATACCATGCATCCCATGAGGTCCGGACTCTTCCTACTGGCGCTCTTCTTCCAGCTGATCACGGCCGCGCAGGGGCGCCAACTGGTCATGGCCGAGTACTTCGTGGACATCGACCCGGGAGCAGGTCTAGCGACGAGCATGACCGCCGCGGACGGGTCTTTCGATCAGGCTCTGGAACAAGCGTTGAACACCGCCGTGGCTGAGGCCACTCCCGGGCACCATCTGGTCGGTGTCCGCCTTAAAGGTCAGGACGGAGCTTGGAGCAACACGTTCCGAACTATCTTCTACCAGAACGAACTACAACCTGCACGCAGCCTTCGCGTGAACCTAGCGGAAGCCTTCATTGACAACGATCCCGGTGCAGGAAACGCAACACCGATGCTCGCATTCGATGGGAACTTCGACCAAGCTTTGGAAGGGGCATTGATCGCGGGCATTCCTCTGGACCCCGGTCCGCACTTGGTCGGTGTACGTGTGCGGGACGCTTCAGGTACCTGGAGCAACACGTTCCGCACCGTCGTCTTCCACAACGGTCTCATACCGCCGAGGGTGCCAAGCGTTCAACTGGCAGAGCTCTATTTGGATCAAGACCCAAGCGCGGGGTCAGCCACCCCAATGCTTGCGTTCGATGGCTCCTTGGATGGAGCTTTGGAAACGGTATTCGCGAACGGGCT
>JADZGG010000410.1 GCA_020854015.1 Flavobacteriales bacterium | reverse complement strand
GGGATGTCGCCCAGGATACCGGTGACCGGCACATCCATGGCGCCGTCCCACGTCATCATCTGGCCCATGGGGTCAGCTTCGCCGAAGTACTTCTTCGCAAGCGCTTCGCTCAGCACGATGCTTCCCGGGCGCGCCAAGGCCGTCCTCGGGTCACCCACCTTCAGCGGATAGCCGAACATCTCGAACACCGTGCTGTCCACCAGGTAGAGCCCTGTCTCCGTGAAGAGCTTGTTCGTGCTGAGGCTATCGCCGACCTTCAAGGAATGCTGCGGGTCCTGGAAGTCGAACCAGCGACAGTAGCGTTCGATCAGCTCCGGATGATCGTGGTACAACGCGGGGCCCAGGCCGAACACCATGCTGCTGCTGTGCTCCCCCTGCCCTTCCATCTCGATCTCGCCGACCACGCGGTATACACGCTCCGCGCGCGGCACGAAGCGATCGAAGCTTCGCTCATGATCCACGTACAGACCGATCAGCACGAAACACGCAAGTCCGGTGGCGAGGCCCAGCAGGTTGATCAGCGTGTAGAGCTTGTTGCGCGCCAGGTTGCGCAAGCTGGTGAGGAGGACGTTCTTCAGCATTGGAGGGCCGTTCAAGGGAGGTCACAGGCAACCGTGCCTGTCAACGTCTGCGATGTTCATTCATGCCGCAACGCTTTGACGGGATCGGCGATCGCGACCCGGTAAGCCTGCACGCTAACGGTAAGCACCGTCACCAACAGCGTAATGAGCAAGGCGATCACATAGAGCAGAGGGGGAACATCCGCATGATAAGCGAAGGTCTCCAGCCAACGACCAATGGCATAGAACGCGAGCGGGAAAGCCACCAACAACGCAAGGCCGAGCAGGATGACGAACTCGCGGTTCATACGCCGCACGATGTCGATCAGCGAAGCTCCCATCACACGACGGATGCCGATCTCGCGGGTGCGCTGCTTTGCTGTGAAGTAGGCCAGGCCATACAGCCCCATGACCGTCAGCACGATGGTCAGCACGGCGAAGGCCGAAAAGACGCGGAAGAGCTTATCCTCCGACTGATAGAGCTGCGCGATGCTATCGTTGAGGAAGGTGGCATCCCATTGAGCATCAGGCTGCAGGCGCTTGAAGTGGCCTTGCAGCGCGGCGAGCTGGCTTTGCACATCGCCGGGAGCGACGCGCACCATCAGGTTGTTCACGCCGTAGCGCGGATCGCTCAGGAAGATGGCGAGCGGTTCAATGGGCGTGTGCAGGCTCGCGTAGTGAAAATCCTTGACCACGCCGATGATACGGAACTCCTGGTCCGGCTGCGGCGGATCGGCGTTCGCGTCGCCGGGCACGTACAGCATGCTGCTCAAGGGGTCCGTGAACCCGAATGACCTCACCAGGCTTTCATTCACGATCAGTGAACCGGTGCGGTCCGTAGGGATGTTCGCGTCGAACATGCGACCGGAGGCGAGCTGCATTCCGATCAACGCTGGATAGTCCGCATCACAGCTCATGGCAGGTAGAGGCTTGTCCACCACACCATCCTTCGTCCTTGCGCGCAACACCCACCGCTGGGTCCCACCACCTGGTGTGAAGTCGGTGAACGCCGTACCCTGTACGAAGCTCTCCCGCGCCAGTTCCGCTTTCATGGGACGTATCGCGTCCCAGGCCAGTGTGTCCTCCGGGTGCGGCTGTGGCATTCGAATGGCCAGCACGTTCTCCTTGCGCAGCCCCATGTCGTTGTTACGCAGCCAACTCAGTTGCGTGAACACTGCCAACGTGCCCACCACCATGAAGAGCGCAATGCCGAACTGGGCGCCCATCAGCACTTTCCTCACGCGCTGTTCACCGGCACCGCTGGCCACGCCCTCCTTCAACAACAACTGTGGTGAGAACCGCGACAGGAAGAAAGCCGGATAGCTGCCCGCCAACACACCGATCAACAGCACGATCAAGGCGAGCACGGCAAGGAAACCACCGTTGAGCACGTGGCCCATACCGATCTCCTTTCCGCTCAACTCATTGAACACGGGCAATGCCAGCTTCAGCAGTACCAAAGCCACCGCGATGGCGATGAACGCGATCATCAAGCTCCCACCGATGAACTGCGCTACGAGCTGTCCGCGTTGGGCACCGCTGACCTTGCGCAGTGCTACCTCCTTCGCACGCCTTGTGGCGTCGGCCGTGCTCATGTTGATGTAGTTGATGCAGGCGATGGACAGGATCAGAACTGCCACAATGATGAAAAGCGTCACGTAAGCCTTGTTGCCTTTCTTGGGCGAATCGTAGATAAGGTCGTTGTTGAAATGCACCTCACGCAGCGGCTCCAGGTTGAAGCGCATGGTGCCCTCGAAGCCGATCTGCTTCCAGAACGGTAGGATGAACTTGTTGGTGAACGCGTCCATCTTCGGTTGAAAGGCGACCTCATCCACGCCGGTGGCCAGCACCACATAGTTGTAACTGCTCACCTGGCCCCAGGTGGTCATCAGCTGCTCCTTCGCTGCTGGAGGCATGCCGAGCAGGCTTAGAAAGCATCCCACCGGAATGTGCGTGTTGTAGGCGCGCTCGTCGATCACGCCGGCCACCTTCAGGGTCCTACCGTTCCGCTCCACCAACTTGCCCATCGGATCCTCGCTCCCGAAGATCTCGCGGGCGAAACGTTGTGAGACCACCAATGCATCGGGTTCGTCCAAGGCATGCGGTCCACCGGAGATCCACTTGTAGTCGAAGATCCTGAAGTAGGAGGTATCGGCATAGTAACCGTCATCAACACGGTGGCTCTGACCCTTATAGTTGAACTGACATTGGTTCAGTATGTACAGCAAGGCGCCCCCCTCGATCTCCGGGTACTCCGTCAACAAGGTCGGAACCATGGGGAACTGTGTGATGCCGAAATCATCCTGTGTATCGCCGAAGTTGAAATGGCCCTGCACCCGGAAAATGCGGTCCGCCTTGACGTGGTGCGCGTCGAAGCTGAGCTCATCCTGCACATAGATGTGAATGAGCATGCAGGCCACGATGCCGAGCGCAAGCCCCAGGATGTTGAGCGCGGCGAAGAGCTTGTCGCGCTTCAGGTTCCGCCAGGCGATGAGGAGGTAGTTGGTGAGCATGAGGAAGTGCTCAGAGCAAGGTGGACGCCGGCACCGATCCATCCACCACCTTGCCGTCCAGCAGTTTGATCGTGCGCTGCGCATAGCCCGCATCCCGCAAGCTGTGGGTGACGATGATGACCGTTGTACCGGCCTTGTTCAGTTCGGTGAGCAGGTTCATCACCTCCTCGCCCATGGCGCTGTCGAGGTTACCGGTCGGTTCGTCGGCGAGGATGAGCTTCGGCTCGTTCACCACGGCGCGGGCGATGGCCACGCGCTGCTGTTGACCACCGCTGAGCTGTTGCGGGAAGTGCTTGGCCCGGTGCGCGATGTTCATGCGTTCCATGGCGGCCTGTGTACGTTTCTTGCGCTCGGCCTTGCCAAGTCCGGTGTAGATCAGCGGCAGTTCGATGTTCTCGGCCACCGTGAGCTCATCGATCAGATTGAAGCTCTGAAAGACGAAACCGATGGTGTTCTTCCGCACCTCGGCACGTTTGCGTTCGTTGTAGCCGCTCACATCCTCACCGTTCACGAAGTAGCTGCCGCTGCTGGGAGAGTCCAGCAGACCGATGATGTTGAGCAGGGTGGATTTCCCGCAACCGCTGGGACCCATGATGGCCACGAACTCGCCTTGTCCAATGGCGATGTCCACGGCGTTCAGGGCAGTGGTCTCAACGGTATCCGTTCGGTAGACCTTGGAAAGGGAAGTGGTTTTCAGGAGGCTCATGGTCATGATGTTGGCGGAGCCGGGAGATCCCGGACCCTACGGGTTGATGATGAGTTCGTCAGCGTCGTTGAAGGGTGTATAGCGGCTCGTGACCACACGATCTCCAGGGACCAGCCCCTCAAGCACTTCATACATGTCCGGATTCTGCCGGCCGAGCTTCACATCACGCTTGGCGGCCTTCCCTTCGGCATCGATCACATAGACCCATTGACCGCCGGTGTCCTGGAAGAAGGGACCGCGTGGCACCATCACGGCCTGCATGTCCTCGCTCAATTGCAAGCGCACTTGGAAGGTCTGTCCCCGACGAATGTCCACTGGTGCCGAGCCTACGAACCGCAGGTCCACATCGAATTCGCCATTGCTCACTTCGGGGTAGACCTTGAAGATCTCGATCGCGTGCTCCTTGCCCGCATGGACGAAGGTTCCGTGGAGCCCGATGCTCACGCGGCTTACGTAATGCTCTGGAATGCGGGCGCGCACCTTGAAGCCGTTCAGCACATCGATCTGGGCGATGCGCTCGCCACGCTGCTTGGTCTGCCCGAGCTCCACGGTCAATCCGCTCAGCTGACCATCGATGGGAGCCTTGATCACCAGGTTCTGCAGGTTGTCGCGCAGGAACTTCAGGTTCTGGTCGATCAGAGCGAGGTTATTGGTGATCGATCCGACCTGGCTCAAGCGGAAAAGCGAGTCACTGCGCACGTTGGCGGCCACCAGCTTGCGTTTCTCGCGCATGTAGTGCAGGTTCTCAGTGTTGCTGAGGAAGGTGTTCTGCGCCATCAGGGAATCCTTCGCCAGACGCTCGTCGATCCGCTGGTCGCGCTCCAAGCGCTTGAGGTCCTTGTCCAGGTTCAACAGCTCATCCCGCAGGCGCGTGGTCTGCTGGTCCATGGCGAGCCGCGTGTTGCGCAGGTTGTTCTGCTGATCGAGCAGCTGCGCCTCGCGATTGATCGCGTCCATGTGCAGCTGTGGATTGCTGAGCTCGATGATCGGTTCACCGGCCTTCACCATGTGCCCATCCTCCACGAAGCGCTGCTTCACGGTGCCACCCTCCAAGGCATCCAGAAAGACCGTCTGGATCGGCTGCACGGTACCTGTGACCGGAATGAACTCCCTGAAAAGACCTTTCTCCACGGTACCGACCTGCAGTTTCTCCGCCTCAACACGAACGCGGCTCGTGGAAAAGGAGCTGGCCCAGAAAGCGGCCATCACCAATACAAGGCCGCCTACGCAACCGATGGCGATCAGGCGTTTCCGACGGGCAGGACGGGGATCGATGGAGCGGTCCATGGTGCAGCACCCACCGGGATCTCGGTGGTAAAAGGGGTGCATCAAAAGTGGACGGCCTGCCTCCGAGGGAAAAGGAATATGTGCGGATCAGCAAGGACCGTGATGAACGGTTGCCCCTGAGAACGAGCGAAGCCCATCCTTTCGGACAGGCTTCGCCACCCACACACCCAAAACAAAAACGCAACTACAGGTTCTGCAACTGCTGCTGGTACTGAGCCAACGTGGTGGGCTGCAGATCGATCAGCTGTTGCATGCCGTCCGTAACGGTGATCGGCGTGAACGAGGAATAGTATTGGCCACCCTCTTCGCGCAGCGCCACGATGGTGCCTTGCAGACCGATGCGCACAGGCATACCTGCCTTCACACCACCGGTAATGTACTGTTCCATGTACACCATGCAGTTGATGCTGGGAAGCACGATCCACACCGAGGTGCTCCAATCGTTCGTGCCCTGTGGAAGCAGGATCGTCACGTCGGTACTGTCGCCACCGGGTGGCAGAGGATGATCGCAGTTCATGAAGGCATAGTCCGGCCAGGTGTCGTTGAAACCATTGCTGGCGGGCCAGGGCTCGTTGTAGAAGTTGCCGGGGATCCAACCACCACCACCTCCACCGATCGAATCGAGTACAGCGACTCCAGTATCCTGGGCCAGTTCGCCCACATCATCCCACAGGATATCACCGTCATCATCTTCTTCACCAAGAAAGGCACGCATGAGCGGATCGAACTGGTCCTCGGGGAAGAACACTTGTGCAAGGCCCGGTGCAACGGTCACCTGTTCACCGTTCACCTCAGCGCGAAGACGGATCTCGCCACCGCTCTGCAAGGCCACTTTCTGTGAGCCCGCCTGCGCCACTGTGCGCATGTTCAACCACACCATGTCACCCAGGTCATACGCTTCGAGCAGCTTCACGGTAACGTTACCGCTCACCACGTTGCCGTTGTCGTAGCGGAAGGCGTTCGGCGCGAGGGTAATGATGGTGCCCTTGGACCCGAAGATCTGTCCACCCGCAGCGGCGTTCACCACGTTCTGCTGTTCCGCAGCCGTACGGTTCTGCTGGATCAACTGCCGAATGGGGTTGATGCCGTTCGATCCTCCGCCATCGCCTTTCTGGCAAGCGCCCAGGAGCAGCAGTCCGGCCGCGGCTCCATACATCATGATCTGCTTGTTCATGTCCGGTCGTTCAAGGGTTTATATTCCCATGACGCAGGTCCGGATCGGAACGCTGCCCGGACCTCCTCAGAACTTCGCGCCCAGCGTGAAGTAGGCACTGCGCCCCATGCCCGGCAGCAGGCCGGGACCCGGGTAGCCGCCCGCACGACGCGTGGCATACATCTCGTCCATCACGTTGTTCGCCCCACCGGTCAGGCTGATGTGCTCGCTCACCGTCCAGGTGAAGCTCGCGTCGACCACGGTGTAGCCGGGGATCCAACCCACGGTGGCCGCAGCGTTCGGCGTTTCCGTGTTCGCTGCATCGGTGTACACCCCATCGATCACGTTCGCCTGCACCGTGGCGCTGATGTGCTTGTCGCGGTACGTGAGTCCGGTGCGGAGGATGTTCTCCGGGGCATACTCCACGCGCTTCTCCGCGATGCTCTTCGTCGGATCTTCCGCGATGGCCGGGTTGTTCCAACGGGTATAGCGCGCGTTCACATAGGCGTACGAAACGAACAGGCTCAGGTGCGTGGTGGTGCTGCGCCCACGTATCACGCGCAGGAGGTCGCTTTCGGCATAGGCCTCCGCACCGGTGCTCACCGAAGTGCCGATGTTGGTCCTGAAGTTCACGTCATCCTTCAACACCGTACCAATGCGGTCGTTGTAGAACAGGCGGAAGCCGCCCACATCGAAACGCAAGGCATCACCCAGCGTACCGCGGTAGCCACCGTCGATGTTGTAGCCCGAGGCATCCTGCAGGTCCGGATCGATCACGTCGGTGGTGGCCGAGGGCGTGAGGTCGCTGTAGAGCACCGGACGGTAGGCCTGGCTGAAGTTGGCGTAAGCCTGGGTCGAGCCGGTCACCTGGTATTGGGAACCGAGGCCGAAGAGCGGCACGAAACGCGTCCGCTCCCCACTGTCCACACCACCGGTGCCGGTGGTATTGATGCGCCCGTCCACACGGCTCTGGATGTGTTCCAGCCGTGCGCCGGGTACCACGCTCAGCTTGTCGGTGACGCGGAAGAGATTCTCCACGTAGAGCGCTGCATTGCGCGTGCCCAGGTCGAGGTCCTTGGCGAAGTCACCCGTAGTGCTGAGGTCGGCGTCGCTGCCGGTGGTGCCAGGTGCCTGCTGTAGACGGTGGTTGTCCGCACCGTAGCCGCGGATGCCGGTCGAAAGCAGCGCCTCGCGCCCGAAGGCCGTCCAGCTGCGCCGCACGCGCAGTTCCACGCCCATGTTCGTGAAGCGGTCCAGGTCCACCTGGCGCGCGGCGTGGTCGTTGGTGGCGCTGTTGATGGTGTCCGGCTGGTAGATTGGCTTCACGAAGCCCACCTTGTTCGCCTCCGCGATCACGCCGTACACCTTGGCATCCACCAATGTGCGCGCATCGGGCCGCCAGTCCAGGGTCACGGCGCCCACGTTCCAAGGTAACACCATCCAGTTGCGGGCACGGCTGGAACTGCGGGGATCCACCGCGACCTCGGCATCGGTGAGGCCACCGGGCTGCTGCTGCTCCACCTGGCTGCGCGTGTACTCCAGGCCGAGG
>JADZGG010000409.1 GCA_020854015.1 Flavobacteriales bacterium | reverse complement strand
TGGCATACCAGTACTCGAAACCGCCACCGAGGTTGATCTCCCGCATCTCCTCGCGAAGCTTGCTGCCCGACTCCACCTGCACGGCACCATTGTCATCGTAGTACACCACACCTGGCGCATCGCTGAACGAACCGAACATGCCCGCAGCCACACCGCGGTTGGGATCCTTGCCACTGGCGATGATCAAGTTGCCCTGATCATCCTTCGCCACGTTCCCGGCGCTGTCCAACAGGTACACTGGAGGGGTGGGAACGAGCAGCTTGTTGATGTCCAGGTTGAACGAAAGGCTATTGTATTCGTCCATGTTCAGGGTGAACCGTGGCCCGATACGCAAGTTGATGGGGATGAAGTCACGCTTGGCCGCATCCGAATAGGACATCTTGGCGCCGATGTTCGACACGTTGACACCGAAAGCGAACTCACCGTCCTTCTGCCCGAGCTCCAGGTCGTCCTTGATGTAGTAGAAAGAAACGTCCGCAGCGATGGTCTGTCCGGCCTTGGTATTGGCGCCGCTCACGTTCAAGCCACCGGTGAGGTTGCTGTTCACGTAGCGGAGGGTGATGCCACCAGCGGTCCGATCGCTCAGCTTCTGCGAAAAGGTGAGGTCAAGGGCGAACTCTGCGGGCTTGAAGTCACGGATGGGCTGGCCGTTGATGTCGGTGAACTGGATGCTGCCAAGGTTGAAGTAGCGCAGGGAAGCTCCAATGGCGGAGCGCTTGTTCGCCAGTTTCTTGAAGCCGGCCAGATAGGCCATGCTCATGTCAGGCACAAGGTTCCGCAGCCAAGGCGAGTAGGACATGCGGAACTCGCTCTCGTTCTCCGCGAAGGCCAGCTTGCTCGGGTTCCAATGGATCGCGTTCGCATCCGGGCTTACAGCCACGCCGCCATCGCCCATGCCACCGGCACGGGAATCCGGGGAGATCATCAGGAACGGCACTGCCGTGGTGATGGTATTGAGCTGCTTGTCGCAATCCTGGCCGGAAAGCTCATTGATGCAACCCGTGCTTACCTGGGCGCTCAACGGAGCCGCTGCGACCAAGGTCAGCAGGGGAAGACCCCAACGAATGGGCGTGACGTTCATGATCTTTCGGTCTCGGAAAAAGGACGGCAAATATACGGGCAAGGGTGTGCTGTTATTGTGCAACGGCATCACCGGAGGATCACCAGCTTCTCGAAGGTATCGGCCTTTTCGCCCTCGGGTGTGGCAATGGCCAGTCGGTACACGTAGACCCCTCGGCCCAGCTTGTCGCCCTGGTCATCGAGGCCATCCCAAGCCATGGGCTCGCTGCGGAAGCCGTCGCAGGCCAGCGATCGGTTCAGCGTCTTCACCAGTCGACCGGCAATGGTGAACACTTGCACCTGCACGTCCAATGTGCTGCACGGGCGGTTATGCTCGAAATAGAACTCCGTATGCGTGGTGAAGGGGTTCGGATAGTTCAGCACGTGCTCCAGGGCCAGTTCGGCACTGGGGGCAACTACGAATTCGGTGCTCTTGGTGCTGCTGTTGTTGAACACGTCCCATGCCTTCAGATCCAGCGTGTGCGTACCCTCACTGAGGTCCTTGAACCGGTAGCGCACCTTCCCGCTCTTGTACGTGTCCAGATCGGCCTCGTAGCGGTCGTTCAGCACGAGCGCCTGCTCGGTATTGGCATCGACAACAGCCACGATATCGTGCCCGATGCTGTTGCCCAAGGTGTTGATGCCATTGTCATCGAACAGCTTGGCGTAGAGCAAGGGCGACTCGTTGGTGATACCACCGGGCACGAAGCGTTCATCGTTCATGAACAGTTCAATGCGGGGTCCAAGCTCATCAGCCAATACGTTGGAGGACGTACCTCCGACCAACGGATCATTGTCATAACCGCAGGCATTGGTGCTCGGGCTTTCAGCGTAAACACTGATTCGACCAGGCCCCACCTGATACTGGATGTCCTTGGGTACCACGAAGGTGAAGGAGAACAGACCATTGGTCACTGTCGCCCTACCGCGATAGATGATGTTCTTGCGGAGCCCGAAGTTGAACGGAGACCCCCCATCGTTGGCGAGGGTGCTCACGGTCACCTTCTTGTCGAACACCGTGGGGATCACCTGGCCATTGAAGTCGCTCAGGAGCTGGTCGTTCATGTCCACCACCTGACCGCTGATGCGAATGGTGGCCAATGCATTGATCGTATCGACGAGCGTACCCAGGGTGTCAGTGATGCTGGTGATGACGGCTTTGTTGCGGGGTTGGGCCAGGCGCGTGCTCGGATCGCCGAGCAGCACGAAGTTCCGGTGGTTCGTCTGGTTCCCCTGGCTGGTGGTGATGTCCACCTTGGTGCGACGATAGATATCGCCCAAGCGTACCGTGCGCCCCTGATCGTCCTGCGTGTCGAACACATGGTCGTAGAAGTACTGGGCCAGTGCATAGTTCTGGCTGCTGAAGGCCAGGCGTGTGGTGCTCATCAAGGCGATGCCGCCGCCATCCGGATTGAGGAACACCAATTCACCGGCCGAGGTGCGCGCCGGATCATCCCAGCGGCTGAACTCGCAGGTGGCCGTCATGAAGAGCGGCAGGCGCTCCAGGTTGGTCCAGCCCAGGATCGTGCTCACATCCAGCAACCGTTCATGGGCCCAACCCACCTCTCCGCCGTGGCCGGTATAGTTCACGAGCAGCAGACCCTTTTCCACGCGTTCCCGCAATTCCGCCTGCGCATCGGGATACCGTTCGCCACCCGGTGTGCTGTACTGGGTGTACGCATCGAGATACACCTTGTTGATGTTGTAGCAGGGGTGTTCGTTCTCTACGGAAGTGGCGAGGCCGTCGCTCTGGCTCATGTGCACCGTGCCTTCGAAGCCATCACCTTCCTGATCATCGCTCACGAACATGATCCAATCGCGCCAGTCATTCAGCCCGGCGTCGTTACCTACAGCACATTGCGCGCCAGTGGCGGCCAACATGTTCAAGCGGTCATAAGCAAGGATCTTGTCCACCATTTGCCGCGCCTGATCACGCCCGATCACCGGGATACGCCCCACCCCGATGTCCGTGATATCGAAGGTGTTCTCCCCTTCCCCATC
>JADZGG010000408.1 GCA_020854015.1 Flavobacteriales bacterium | reverse complement strand
CCACTGGGCACCTTCCCGAACGTGGACGAGGCCCCGCCCCTGCCTTACAACGCCATCGGACCCGACCACCTGCTGATCGACCTGGTCTACAACCCGGAGGAAACGCTTTTCCTGAAGCGCGGCAAGGAACAAGGCGCCACCACGGCCAATGGGCTCACCATGCTTCACGCGCAGGCCGAAGCGGCTTGGCGGATCTGGGAGGCGGAGTGAATTTCGGGTGAGCGGGTCTCAGCGGCTGCATGCCCGCACCACCATCACCCCGATGCAGATCAGGAACACGAACACGCTGATGCGGTTGATGCCGTGCATGAAGCGCAGGCTCAGGTCCGGGTCCGGCTTTTGGAACAGGGTGAGCGGGTTCAGGTAAAACGCGAGGCGCTTCCAGAACATGGCGTGAAAGTAGAACATGTGCCCACGTGTGCATGTGCGCATGTGCCCATTGGAACACGCTGGATCGCCTGCTTGTTCGGCCATACGATTACGTTGCAGGTACCGTTCTTTGGCGTGACCATGACCCGCATGCGCAACGTCCTTCTGTTCACCCTGCTGGCATTCGCCCTATCAACGGTGCTGGCCCAACGCCCTTTCCAGATAGCCGGTATGGTGCAGGTGGACGACAGCACCTTCATCGACACGAAGGAGGTCTCCCTGGCGGATTGGATCTCGTACACCATGACTGAGCGTGGTTCAGGTCGCCCTGCTGAGGAGGTGCTTCAACAGCTTCCCTTCCGCTACATTTTCGTCGACCCTCCCTATCCGGCCCGCTACAGGAACGCGCCGACCGTTGCAACGCGCAATGGGTGGATGACGCTGAAGCTGGATGCGGACAGCCTGCGCACGAGGGATCAGCGGTACCGGACCAAGCTCTACCTGGACTATCCGATCGTCGGCATCACCAACCTGCAGGCACGGGCCTATTGCGATCAGCTCACCGAGCAACGCCTGGCGGAGCTTGAATGGGACGATGAAGGGGACGGGCCGGAAGTGATCTACAGCCTGCCCTCCCCTGAACTCTACGACCGGCTCCTTTCCCCGCGTGACAGCACGAACGGGAAATGTGCGTTGTTCAACTATTCCTGTGAACCCTGCCAAAGCCAGCCCGAGGGGCGCGATGCCTTCATCCATCCGGGGCGTGAGATCACACCAGTGGACGGTTACACGCCCGATTGGCGCGGCCTCTACAACCTGCGCGGCAACACGGCTGAAATGACCACCGTACCCGGTGTGGCCAAGGGCGGATCGTATGCGCATCCGGCGAAGGCTTCGCTGCCTGGGCAGGAGCAACACTACTCGGCCCCACAGGCGTGGCTCGGGTTCCGCTGTGTCGCTCACGTAAGGCCTCATTGAGCGGTACCTTTGCGCCCGCTCCCCTACCATGCCCTTCGAACTGATCAGCGAGTTCACCCCCACGGGTGATCAGCCGGAAGCCATCCGCCAGTTGGTGGAAGGCCTGAACGACGGCACGCCCTACCAGACACTGCTCGGCGTCACCGGCTCGGGCAAGACCTTCACCGTGGCCAACGTCATCGCGCAGGTGGACCGGCCGGCGTTGATCCTGAGCCACAACAAGACGCTCGCGGCGCAGCTCTACGGCGAATTCAAGCACTTCTTCCCGAACGACCGGGTGGAGTACTTCGTGAGCTACTACGACTACTACCAGCCGGAGGCCTACCTGCCGGTGACCAACACCTACATCGAGAAGGATCTCAGCATCAACCAGGAGATCGAGAAGCTCCGCCTCAGCGCCACCAGTGCGTTGTTGAGCGGAAGGCGGAACGTGATCGTGGTGGCGAGCGTGAGCTGCATCTACGGCATCGGCAATCCGGCGGAGTTCCACAAGACCGTGGTGCACGTGAAGCGCGGGCAGAAGGTGAGCCGCAACAGCCTGTTGCACCAGTTCGTGAGCGCGCTTTACAGCCGCAAGGACATCGACCCATCGCGCGGCCAGTTCCGTGTGCGCGGCGATGTGGTGGAGGTCTACCTCGCGTATGCGGACGAAGGCATCCGCATCCATTTCTGGGGGGAGGAGATCGAGAAGCTGGAGCGCTTCGACATGGCCAACGCGAAGACCTTGGAGGTCGTTGACCACCTCGACATCTACCCGGCGAACATCTTCGTGACCAGCCGCGACACCATGAACAATGCCATCCAGGCCATCCAGGAGGACATGGTGAAGCAGGTGGCCTTCTTCCAGGAGATCGGCAAGCACCTGGAAGCGAAGCGCCTGGAAGAGCGGGTGCTGTACGACCTGGAGATGATGCGCGAGCTGGGCTACTGCAGCGGCATCGAGAACTACAGTCGCTACTTCGACCACCGCCTTACCGGCCAGCGCCCCTTCTGCCTGCTCGACTACTTCCCGGAGGACTTCCTGATGATCATCGACGAGAGCCACGTGACCGTAAGCCAGGTCTCGGCGATGTACGGTGGCGACCGCAGCCGCAAGAAGAACCTGGTGGAGTACGGCTTCCGTCTGCCCAGCGCCATGGACAACCGACCGCTGAAGACCGAAGAGTTCGAGTCGATGATGGGCCAGACCATCTTCGTGAGCGCCACACCGGCCGACTACGAGCTAAAGAAGAGCGAGGGCGTGGTGGTGGAACAGGTCGTTCGTCCCACCGGCCTGCTGGACCCACCGATCGAGGTGCGCCCGAGCAAGGACCAGATCGACGACCTGCTGTACGAGATCCGCCAGCGTTCGCAGAAGGACGAGCGGGTGCTGGTGACCACCCTGACCAAGCGCATGGCCGAGGAGTTGAGCGAGTTCCTGGGGAAGAACGGCGTGAAGTGCAAGTACATCCACAGCGAGGTGGAGACCCTGGACCGCATCGAGATCCTGCGCCAGTTGCGGCTGGGCCTGTTCGATGTGCTGGTGGGCGTGAACCTGCTGCGCGAAGGCCTGGACCTGCCCGAGGTGAGCCTGGTGGCCGTCCTCGACGCCGACAAGGAAGGCTTCCTG
>JADZGG010000407.1 GCA_020854015.1 Flavobacteriales bacterium | reverse complement strand
GGGTACTTGCCCTCTTCTGGAGGGACCGCTAAAATGCTCCTTTTGCCCCGGAGAGGTGTCGTTGATCCGTTACACAGTTGGCGGTACGCAGAGGGCATGTTCTCAGTGGAGCCAGGCGGTTCTTCATAACGCTCTGTGCAAGAGTTACTTAACCAAAACACTCGCACCAATGGAAGATGATGGATCGTTGATAACATGTTCAGCCGAGACCGATCGAAGATGGGTTCAGGATCTGTGAAGACCGACCATGCGTTATTCGGTTCGAGAACAGAACGCCCCAGGCAACCGACCGGGGGTGTTCACTTGAGGGTCGTGGACTTGATCTGGAGCATGACGAGGCGCTTGCGGGGAAGTGCGATCGTCCTTGGTGATGTTGATCACGTGGGCCCTCGCGGTCATGCCGCCATCAGGGTTCAACTCCATGTTGAACCGGCTGCCGCTGCTGGCCCGGGTCGCTATGTGCGATTATGGTCACCTCGATCACTGGCCCTATCGATCCTTGTAGTGAAGTGATGACGGACGCCCATCCTGTTATCGGGATATTCGCGGCAGTGGCGCGTGAGGTAACTTGGTGGCAACGAACACCAGGCTGAATGGCCAAACGAGGTACAAGGAAGACCATGAACGGAACACCGGTGATCGGATTGGTGGATGATCATGCGGTGGTGCGCTTGGGGACCCGTGTGTTGTTGGAGGATGAGCTTCCCCAGGCAGTGATCCATGTGGAGTCCACCTGCAAGGGCGCTGAGGAACTGGTGCGCACCACCGAGCTTGATCTGCTCGTGGTGGACATGCACCTGCCCGATGGTCACGCGTTGGACCTGTTGCCCCGCCTGCTGAGCATACGACCGGATCTGAAGGTGCTGGTGTTCTCGGTAAGCCCGGACCTGATCTTCGCCAAGCGCACGGCCGACCTGGGTGCGTACGGCTACGTGAACAAGCAGGTGGAGGAGGCGCAGTTCCTGAGCGCAGTGGAGCAAGTGCTGCAAGGCGAACGATGGGCGCCGGGTGCGGGTGCCAAGCATGTTCTGGGTGCTCAGGAGAAGGATCCCTTCGGTGAATTGTCGGTCCGGGAGCTTTCTGTACTGAACCACTTGCTGGATGGGCTGTCCTTGACCGATATCGCACGGAGGCTCGATCTGCAGCATTCCTCCGTAGCCACCTACAAGGCGCGCTTGCTGGAAAAGCTCGGCGTGCGGAACATGCTCGAGCTGCAAGAGAAGTTGTGGGCTTACGGCCGCAAGCGGGGCTGAGCATGCGGACCACGGTACAAGCAGCAACGGCCGGCCGCTGGGTGGTCTTGCTCCTTTTCGGCCTGGTCGGTTCTGCTGTGCACCCTCAGAACGGTTGGACCAGGGAGCAGTTCACGGTGGAGAGCGGATTGCCGCAGAACAGCGTACGCTCCCTGGCCATTGACAGCATTGGTCATCTGTGGGTGACGACCGAGGGAGGGCTTGTGCGGTATGATGGCAGGCGTATGCGTGTGTTCAATTCGCGGAACGATACGGACCTGCTCGACGATCGCATGGGCAATCTGTTGACCGGACCGGACGGGGGATTGCTGGTGAACGATGTCAGGGGCGATCTCTATCGCATTGCCACCAGTGATGTGGAGCGCGTCGTGGGCGATCGCCATCGCTGGGCCTATCCTCAATTGATCTCAGGAAGGTTCCCCTCGCTCGATCTGTACCGGTGGCTGTTGGAGGTCGCGCCGAACACGGAACATCCTGCCTGGAGCCGCTGGGACATGCGGTTCCTTCCCCTGTCCGCTCGAACATGGGCCGTGTGTTCCCGTGATACCCTGTACGTGTACTCCGGTATGGGACCGCCACGAACCATACCTGCACGACCTCTCCTGTTCGGCGGTTTCGAGGTGAAGCAAGAGGTGTTCTTCCTGGGAAAGGACCGGGTGTTCCGGCGACTTGATGCCAAGAGCGGCTCGTTGGTGGAGTTGGCCGTGTTCGGACTGGACCCCCGCTTGGTGGAGCACATGATCTGGAACTCCGGAGAGGGGGGGGTGTTCGCGGTCGGTGATACGGCCATCTGGCGAGTGGTTTCCACTTCCCCGCGCAGCATTCATTTCGAGGAAGTGCACGTGGACCTTCCAGAACATACCCGGCTGAACGCCGTACTCTCCATCGATGATGGCCACACCCTTTTCGTGGGCACTTCGACCCAAGGCCTGTTCCGTTACACGCGCCATCGGTTCATGAGCCTGTTGCCGCGATCGGTGGATGTGGGTGCGGGTGATAATGCCTTCTATGCACAAGCCGTTCTGGACAGTGGTCGCGTCTTGACCCCCAAAGGACTGGTCTGCGGTCCGAACGGATTCGAGAACGGACCGTTCATGCCCGGGAGTTTCGATGTTCAATGCGTGCACCGCGATACGCAAGGTCGAATATGGAGATGGGGTTCCAATACGCTCTGGCTGCATCAGGCCGCCTCCGGGGAGTTGATCCGAAAGGTGCCATCCCTCGTGGGACGTGTAACGGTCTTTCTGGAAGAACCGGACACCCTATGGTGGGTGGGTGCGAACGGTCTTGTGGCCTGGGTGGATGACTCCGCACATCTCGTGCTCGAACACCGTTCTACCAACTACCGCGAGGATCCCTTTGCTCTCGTCCGCGGACCGGATGGGCACTTGTGGTGGGGCACTGGTCATGGCGTATGGCGGGTCGTGGGTCAGAGATTGGTGGCCGTGCCCGGCCTCGAGACCACGTATGCTCGAACACTTTACTCCTGGCGTGGGCGTATGCTCGTGGGCACCTATGGTGAGGGTCCGCTTGTGGTGGAAGGTGGAAAGGTGACGCGTTTGCCCTTGGATGTTGATGGTGCGCTGAGCCATGTTCATGCCTTCATCCCTGACGCATGGGACCGCATCTGGATGCCGACGAACCGTGGCCTTTTTGTGGTGCGCATGGACGCGCTGGAGAACCTGCTCGCCCATTCCGAGGGCATTCTCACCTATCGCTCCTTTGGTCGGAGCGAGGGTCTGCGGACCTTGGAGTTCAATGGAGGCTGTTCACCTCCGTATGTGCGCCTCCCGAACGGTGACGTCTCATTGGCCACCATGGATGGATTGGTACGATTCGTACCAGAGGCGATCGAGGATGCTTCGAAGAGCTTCTGGCCAGCTGTCGATGGTGTGCGTTTGAATGGCGAGGTGCGTGAGCTTTCAATGCAGGCGCCGCTTTCCCTGCATCGGAGCGACCGGGTCACATTGCAGTTCACGCTGCCCTTCTGGGATGATCCAGCCGATCTTCAGGTACACTACCGTGTTCAGGGACTGGACGAACATTGGCAGCTGGTGGACCCCGCGATCGATAAACTGACGATCGAGCGCCTGCCCCCCGGGAGCTATACCGTTCAACTCATGCGTGCCGGAGATGGTGATAGCGTGCGTGATCTGATGGACCTGGTGGTGCTGTCATCCTGGTATGAGCGCCCCCCGGTGATCGCCATGGGCGTGTTCTTGCTCGCAGCGATCGTGTGGGCCTTGTTCCGCTTCAGGACCGGCCAGTTGTTGAAGGCACAGGAACGGCTGGAGATCCTGGTGAACGAACGGACCCAGGCCTTGCAACACAGCAACAGTGAACTCACCAAGGCGCTCAGCGTGAAGGACCGCTTGATCAGCATTCTATCGCATGATATCGTCTCTCCACTACGCTTCATATCGCGCGTAGCAACACGTACGCTGGGAAGTGCGCGTTCTGAGAAACCGGAGGTATTGCGCCATACGCTTGCTGAGATCTCTTCTTCGTCCGAGAAGCTCTATGCCAATGCCAGCAACATTCTGGAGTGGATACGCAATCACGGCGGGTCGATCACCGTGGTACCTACGGTCGTTGCCGTGAAGAGCCTCACGGAGGAAGTGATGTCCCAGTTCCAACAGCATTCTTCCACGGTCCGGTTCGTGAACATGGTGCCGGAGGATGATCAATTGGTGGTCGACCCCCGACTGTTGGGCATCGTCCTGCAGAACCTCCTGGCCAATGCTGCAGGCCATGCTGGAAAGCTGGTGCGTGTGGAAGGCGAGCGGACGCAGAACAGATACCGCATCACGGTCAAGGACAACGGCCCCGGCATGTCCAGCGCTGCTCGCGAGCGCATTCAGGGCCTGCGCACCGGCAATGTGGATGTTCGCTCGGCTACGGACCGCCCCGGATTGGGCTACATGATCATCCACGATGTCCTCGATCTGCTGGATGGTGACTATGCCATTGAGACCCCGGAAGAGGGTGGTACATGGGTGCATGTGTACTTGCCCGAACGGGAAATGTGAGCCGATCCTTCGGAGGATGAGAAGGGAGGGTTCTTACGAGCAGAAGCGCAAGTGACTTCGCGTTCGGCGCAGCGGATGGACGATCCCGACGAATGATCGCCTTGGCATGATCTTGCGCAGCTATGGCGAGGAGTGGTCGAACGATCATGAGGTCCGGATCGCAGATCACCCTTGGCCGTCGCGGAGGCGTTCGTTAGAGTTCTTCTCTTAGCGCACAATGAAGCGTTGAAGGGAAGTGTGATCGTTGATGGTGAAGTTGAACATGTGCAGTCCGACATCCATGGTGATCGCGATGCTGAACAGGTTGCCGCTGTTGGCATACTGCTGGGCCACACCTTGTTGCCGATGGCATCGTGGACAACGGAGACTTCGGGTTGCCGCCTCCATCATCTAAGGCGTCACTCGGTCATGATCTCATTTGAAGAGCTGAGCGACGTGACATGCGAGAAGAACCGCTGAGGCATATCGCTCTCGCTGCGGAGCCAAGTGGACCTTCGTCCGGTTAGAACGCAGAACGCCCCCGGCCAATGGCCGGGGGCGTTCGCATGAGGTTCGAAGGACCTTCTCTTAGAGCACCGTGAGGCGCTTGAGCG
>JADZGG010000406.1 GCA_020854015.1 Flavobacteriales bacterium | reverse complement strand
TGCGAAGCCCTCACCGGACACCGCTGTACCGAAGGAATTGCCGGACACTGTGTTGTTCAGATCGGGAGTGGCTGCAGCAAAGCCGAAGAACGCCGCGCCGTACTGGGTCTTCCGGAACAGGTTGTTGGTGATCGTGTTCGTGTTGTTGCTGGCGAGTCCAGCTTGCGTGAGGCCGATCGTTGCGTTACCACCCACATAAACACCGAGATAGGTGCTGGTGGACGAGTTCCCTTCGATCACGCAGTTCTTCACCACGTTGTTCGTGGCGCCGTTCGAGGCCGTCGGAGCGGCGAGCCAGAGCACAGCTTAGGTGGTGGACGTGGAGGTGGTGGTGTTGCTCAGTGTCAGGCTACGGTCGGTACCACCACTGTTGCTGCCATCGATCGTCACCCAGTCGGCGCCGTTCAACTTGATCAGCGCGCCCGGAGAAACGACTCCCGTGATAACGGGTGTGGCACCTGTTGCCGGACGGATGGTCAAGGTCTTCGTAGCACTTGCATCCGCGTTGTCGTTGATGGTGATGGGGAAGGATTCGCCCGTGGATGTGTAGCCCGCGCCCAGTTCGAACACCACGTTACCGCCGAGGCAGCTCGTGTTGTATGCCGACACCGCATCACCAAGGCTGCTGTAGGAGCCAGGAATGGTGTAGGTTCCGGAAAGCACGCTCTGGACCGTGTACACGGCCGGGGTCGTGGGATAGGTGGTGATCGAAGAGACACTGCTCGCGACGAGGCCGGCGCCTGGATCGGCTCCTACGTTCGGCACTGCGGCCACATCCTGCGCGATCACGAAGTACGAGACCACATCACCCGCAGTGAGCCCACCGACCAACGCAGCATTGAACACGAAGGTCCATGTGCCACTGTTCACCGTGCCGCTCGTCAACGTGCCTTCAACGTACGTGGTGCCGTTGAACGTACCGGCGTTCTTGTAGTAGTAAAGCCGCGGACGTGTGCCGGCCACATCGTTCACCCCGCCGAAGTCGGCGATCGTGGCCGTAACAGTGGACCCGCTGGTGTTGCAGAGATCCGTGACCGCGTTCAGGGTCACCGCAGGGGGGATCGCGTCAATAGCGCTTGGTGTGAATTCATCCGCGCCCGCGTCTGGGGTGAGCGCATCGCGCACGTCACCATCAATGTCGTTCGGCACGGTGGGTATCGGAGTGCCGGTCGCATTCAAGGCCGGATTCAATCCGATGTTCAGGTGCAGGTTCGTGGCGGAAGTGAAGACCGGCGTGATGTTCGTGGCGTTCGTGTTGCCTCCGAAAGCGGTCTGCAACGCTCCCAAGGTGGTCACATCAGCACCCAGGAAGCCGAGCACCGCCTGAGATCCACCGGTGTAATAGTTGTTGTTGTCGATGTTCGTGAACGCCGTGTTCGCCGCCGCTGAATAGATCGCATAGGCCTTGGCGACGGCCGTGGTGTTCACCAAGGAGTTCGAGAACAGGTTGTTCCGGATGTCCAGGTCGCTGGCCGCACTGCCCACATAGATCGCTGCCGTGATCTTGTTCACCGTGGTGGAGGTGCCCTGGAAGTTGCCTTCCAGGTTCACCGTATTGTGGTGGATGCTGATGCCACCGGTCACCGTGGTGATGGTGGTACTGTTGCCCACCATGCCCAAGGCGATGCCCATGGACGAACTGTTGCCGAAACCGGTCCAGTTGGAACCGTTGACGCCAGCGATGAAGTTGTTGGCGATGGTGATGTTGGCGTTCGTGGTACCCGTGCCCACGGCGATGCCGCGGCCACCGTAACCGCCCGTGTTGGACGAGAACAACGATTCCACGCGGTTCCGGGTCACCGTGGTGTTGGACACGTTCGCTTCGATGGAGATGGCCACCGGGGCTGTCCCCGCAGTGGTGCTCAGGTTGAACGTGTTGGCATCGACCGATGCGCCAAGGGCATTGGCCACCTGCACGCCGTAGGTCGGGAGAACGGTACCGGCGGAGTAGAACGTGTTGCCGGTCACCACCCGGTTGTCCATGCCACCGGCGCTCACCGCAGCGTTGCCGTTGGTGTAGATGCCTGTGTTCCGACTGTCGATGGCGTTGTTCTGCAGGGTGATGTTGTCGTTGTCACCACCTGCGGAGGCGATGGTGGCTCCAGAGACCGCGATCCCATAGGCGGTGGCCGTGGTCGCTGCGTTCGTGTTGATCACGCAGTTCTTGATCGTACTGTTGGTGGCACCCGCGCCGTCGCCCAGGCTGCTGATCCAGATGCCGACAGGAGCCGTGGTGGCCGTGTTGCTGATCGTCAAGCTGCGGTCCGTACCGCCGCTGTTGCTGCCATCGATGGTCACCCAATCGGCGCCGTTCAACTTGATCAGCGCACCGCTCGCCAAAGCACCGGTGATCGTTGGTGAAGAGCCGGTTGCTGGTCGGATCGTCAGGGTCTTCGTGGGGCCTGCGTCGGGGTGTTGGTTGATGACCAAGGGGAATGTCTCACCTGCGGAAGTGTAACCGCTCGCTAGTTCGAACACCACGCTGCTCGAAAGGCAATTGCCCTGGTAGGCAGCAATAGCGGCGGTGAGCGTCGGATAGGCTCCGGGAATGGTGTAGGTACCTCCCAGGGAGGTTCCCACACTGTACGTGAGCGGATTCGTTGGATAGGTGGTGATCGAGGAAACGCTGGTGGCCACCAGACCAGTGCCAGGGTTGGCCCCAACGTTGGGCGTGACGACCACATCCTGCGCGATCACGAAGTAGGACACCACGTCCGAGGTGGCAAGGCCGCCCATCAGCGCCGCGTTGAACACGAAGGTCCACGTGCCGGAATTCACCGTGCCGCTGGTCAGCGTGCCTTCGGCGTAGTCGGTGCCGTTGAATGATCCAGCGTTCTTGTAGAAATACAGGCGGGGGCGGCTGCCTGCGGTATTGTTCACACCACTGCCGTCATTGATCAATGCGGTGATCGTACCTCCTGCCGTGTTGCAGAAGTCGCTGACCGCGTTGAGCGCGATGCTTGGTGCAGAGAGGTCCGCGCCGATACCGGCGAATTCGTCCGCGCCCATGTCGGGTGTGCCGACGCTACGGGTATCGCCATCGTAGTCCGTGGTCACCCCGGCCACCGGTACCCCACCGCTCTCGATCTGGGT
>JADZGG010000405.1 GCA_020854015.1 Flavobacteriales bacterium | reverse complement strand
TGCAGTCCCAGGCACAGGCCTTTCTGGAACTGTCCGTAATCCTTGTCCGGCGAGCCGGCACGAATGGCATCATCGTACCACTTGATCGCCGCGGGGTAATCCTCACCCATGAAAGCACAGTCACCGATCCGAAGGAAGGCGTCGCTCTTCTGGCCAGCGTTCACACGAGGCGCACCCGCGAATCGACGGAAGGCCGTGGACGCTTCGCCGTACTGTTTCTGCTTGAAGTAGCAGTAGCCCATGCTGTAGCTGGCCTGTTCGTAAAGGTCTGTCGCGTAGGCTCCGGTGGTGTTGCGAAGCGCGTCGTACTTGGTGAGGGCCTTGTCGTACTCGCCGAGGGCATATTGGCTCTCACCGCTCCAGTAGTGCGCCATGGCGTTGGCCTGCTGGTTCACAGGGAATTTCAACGCCCGCTCGAAGAAGGTGGCAGCATCCGCGAACTTGCGACCCTCGTAGAGCTCCACACCGCGGTCGAAGGCCAGCTTCTGGTAGGCCTCCTGTAAACGGATGTCCTTGTTCTTGATCGCGTCCAGGCTGGCCAGTGCGTCCTCGTAGTTCTTCGTCTTCAGGAACACGTTCAGCAGGAATTCCTGGGCCTCGTCGTGCCGGGGACTGTTGGGATAAGCCTTCAGATAATCGCGCAGTGCGATGATGGCCTCATTGTACGGATCGAAGGAGACCTCGTAGCTGAGCTTGGCGTAGTTGAACAAGGCATCCTCGGTGACCTTGGCATCGGCGCCGGGTACGGTGCCCAGGTCGTAGGCCCGCTTGAAGGCGTTGCGGGCGTAGGTCTTCTCGCTCAGCTTCAGGTAGGCATCGCCCATGTGGTAGGCAGCGAGCTGGGCCAGGCTGTCCTCCGCGCTGGCCACCAAGTTGAACTGGTCGAGGGCGGCCTTCCATTCACCGGTGCGGTAGTAGGTGTAGCCTAGGATGTAGCGTTCACCGCGGTCCACCCCGGCACGCTGTGCGCTCTTCTGCAGATAGGGCAGTGCCTCACTGTACTTGCCGGTGCGGTAGTATGCCTCCCCCGCCAATCGGTTGATCTGGTCCACGCGCTTCGCACCGTTCGAATCCTCCAACAGCGGCTTCACGTAGGCCTGCAACGCATCGTAATCGCCTTGCAGGAACTTCACCTGGGCGATGTAGTAGGGCACGATGCGGCCGAAGTTGGCATCGGTGCTGAGCTTCTCGAAGCCTTGCAGGGCTGTGGCGTAGTTGCCTTTTTCGTAGTGGATGTGGGCGGCGTAGTACGTGGCCGGCGCGGCATACAGGCTCTCGCCATCCTTCACCTTGTTCAGCTCGATCAGCGCCTTGTCCTGCTGGCCTTGCTGGAAATAGGCGTAGCCCTTCTTGAAGACGAACTCATCGCGGTCGGCCTCCTCCAATTCACTCTCCTCGACCCGCGCGGCCCAGGCCATGGCATCGTCGTAGCGCTTGCGTTCGAAGTAGTGACGGAACAGTTCGAAGCTGCACGAGCGCACATGCGGGTTCTCGGGGTGCACGTCGATGAAGGCAAGCAGACGATTGCTGGCATCGTTGTGGAAGAGTCGCACGGCGCAAAGCGCGCTCATGTACTCAGCCTCGGTGCGGGTGGGATCGTGCGCGTCCGGTATGCGGGCGGTGACCTGTTCGAACTCGTATTGGGCAGCAGCGAACTTGGCCTTGGAGAAGAGCTCCTGGGCGTGGGCGAGGTCGGCGTTGGCGTGGTCGAAATGGGCGGGTCGCTGGGCCTGGGTCAGGAGCGCACCGCACAAGGCGACCACCATCATCGCGCGCCGCCGGAAGGGTGGGCTGGACAGGGTGTGCATCAGGGGATCAAAGTTGCCGGGACGTCCTTCGGACGGGTCATTGGAAGCTGTGTACTTATCCACGTTGAGGTGTTCACGTGAAAAGCCCGTGCCACGGGTTCAGAACGCCGCAAGGCCGGTGGAAATTTTGACCTTTGACGGCCATGAGCACCTCCCCCATCATCGAACTGAACAACGCCCGGATCTTCCAGCGTGAGAATCTCGTGCTGAACAACGTGGACCTGGCCGTGCGTCCGGGTGAGTTCATTTACCTGGTGGGCCGCACCGGTACGGGCAAGAGCAGCTTGATGGGCACGCTCTATGGGGACCTTCCGCTCACCCAAGGGGAAGGCCATGTGTGCGGTTTCGACCTGCACACCTTGAAACGCGGCCAGATCCCCTACCTGCGGCGAAAGCTCGGCATCGTGTTCCAGGACTTCCAGCTGCTCACGGACCGCACGGTGAACGAGAACCTCGAGTTCGTGATGAAGGCCACCGGCTGGACGGACGCCAAGCGCATGGACCAACGGATCCAGGAGGTATTGGAAAAGGTGGGCTTGGGCAACAAGGGCTACAAGCTTCCCCATGAGCTGAGCGGTGGTGAGCAGCAACGCGTGAGCATCGCACGGGCCTTGGTGAACGACCCAGAGCTGATCCTCGCCGACGAGCCCACGGGCAACCTGGATCCAGAGACCACCGGCGAGATCGTGGACCTGCTCTACGCCATCAGCCAGAGCACCGGAGCCGATGGCCTGCCTGCCCGCGCCGTGATCATGGCCACGCATGACTACACCTACATGAAGAAGCTCAACGCCCGCGTGGTGCGTTGCCAGGACGGGAAGTTGCTGGAGATGGCGGCCGCTGGGGCGGTCTAACCCAACAGAGCCACGATCGCCGCGGCGTTCCGCTGGTTGCTGAAGCGTTCCTCCAGGATCGTGATCCGGCGTTCGAGGGTGCTGCCATTGGCAGGCTTGCCCATGCAGGCCTGGATGGCCATGCGGAACTGATCGGGATCATCCTTCACGTGGCAGAGCTCTTCGAGACCCGTACCCAGCACCATCGGCGTGTTGCACACCACATGACGGCCGGTGAACAAGCAGAGCAGCAGCTTCAATTTGATGCCCGTGGCCTGGAAGGTGGGCAGCACATTCACCTGTGCCCCCCGCACAAGAGCGTTGATGGCCTCGGTGGAGATGTTCTCGCGAAGCTCAACGTTGGTGCTCTTGGCCACCGCATCGCGCAATTCACTGGAGGCGTTGCTACCGGCCACGATCAGCTTTACATCAAGGTCATTGAACACCTCGCGCACGAGAAAGAGCGCGGCTTGGTCGTTCTCCGGAACGCCGAGCGCCCCATGATACAGTGTGTAGTCGCCGATGCCACCCGGCACCTCCACCTTCTCGCTCGGATGGAAGGCCGGTAGGTGCGTCACGTTCCGGTAGTGCGAATCAAAATGGTCCTCGTCCTTCGGGGAGATGGCCAGGATGTGATCGGCCTCGCTGAGCACGGGCTCGAACTTCTGGAGCTTGCGGGCCTCATTGGCGAAATAGGTCCGTTTGAACGTGCTGCGTTCCGCGCGGGCGAGCGCAGCGTAGTAAGCGTGCTCCACGTTGTGCGTGCGCACGATGCGCATACGTCCCTGCAAGCGTGGATCACCAAGGTGGTGGCAGGTGTGAAGGCCTTCGAACAGGATCGGATGCTGGTCCTCGCAGAGGCGGTCCACAAGGTCCTCGCTGCGGCGGCTCACGACCACGTAGGGCAGACTGTTCAGCAGTTGATGCTTGCCCGTGTGGCGCTCGTAATAATGGACCTCGGCGCAGAAGACATCGAGCTCGGGAGCATGTGTGCGACCGTACTCGAAACAGTGCAGGTGCACCTTCACCCCAAGAGCGGCCAAAGCCTTCACCTTGTAGTAGACATCGATCACGCCCCCGTAATCCGCAGGGAAGGGGATGTCGAAAGAGACGATATGCAGGTGCTGCTCAGGCAAGGTTCGCGAGGAAGGCCTTCAGGACCTCCTTCTCCCGCTCCCCATCCAGTGAGCGGGCCGCGAAAATAGCCCTTTGCCGCAAGGCTTCATGCTGATGGGGATCAGCTGTCATCCGCTTCACGGCCACTGCGATGATGGCGGGGTCCGGGCTGGGGATCACCAGTCCGCAATCGAATTCCCGCACAATGGCCGCCACTTCGGGCAGGTCCGTGGCCAGTACGGGCACCCCGGCGTTCAGGTAGTCGAAGAGCTTGTTGGGCAGGCTGAAGCGGTAGTTCAGGTTGCTGTCCTTGTCCAGCGTAAGGCCCACGTGGGCATGGCGGGTGAAAGCCATCATATGGTCGTAGGGCATCTTCCCCAGCAGCCGCACGCGCTCATTCAGTCCGTGCTCCGCCACCATCCGTTCGAGCACAGGC
>JADZGG010000404.1 GCA_020854015.1 Flavobacteriales bacterium | reverse complement strand
GTTCATTACGATGTCCCCGTTGAAGCCATCGACCACCCAGTAACGGTTCCAGCGATCATGGGCGATGCCTTGGCTGTTCGGGTTCACGTGCACCATGTCGTAGTGGCTGCCTAAGGGACCATACACAACATCAGCATAAATGGAAGTATCCGCGCTCCAGAGTGAAGGTCCGGTGAACGGATCACCTCCGTTGTGGTTCGCGTCGTACACGCCTGGACATGTGGAGAAGAAGCCATTGTCGCCCATGGCGATCCCTGTGGGCAGGCTCATGAAGTGCCATGCATTGGGATCACGCTTCCACATCCAATCCATACTTGCTGCTCCGGCATTAAAGAAAGTAACTGTGCTTCCGCCCGAGCTCTCCACATCCTTGTTGATGACCCACAATTCGTTCCGTTCACGGTCCGGGTGGAAATCCAGATCACGTGGCACCAAGAGGTCTTGATCCGAATCAGCGATCACGTTCACCGAAGGTGTCCCGGTCAAGTACTGATCAATGATGTCAGGCACAGGTACAAGCACCTTGGTATCGAATATTAGAACATCGTTCACGGAATTCCCGTCAGCCGCACCATCCACAAGACCCGGTCGCAATGTGACCGTGTGAATACCAGGGCCTACCATGGTCCATGGCACCGGATGCTCGAATTCGACAACGGTGCCAGGAGCGATGTTCAGCCCGTTGAGCGTAGCCATCACTGGTGTTCCACCATCGACATCGTAAATGAGCTCATACGCATTGATCGTCATTGCACCGGAGTTCTTCATGGTACCTGTGAGCACCAGACCCTCTCCTTCCGTACCGTATAGCGGCGTATTGGCGCGCACCAAGGCCACATCATGGTCCACGGGTTGCTGCACCAAGAAAGTGAACGTCTCATCCGTGACACCCACATCGCCAACGAATTGCGCTGAGGCGACACCGTCGACGATCACATTGAAGGAGAGTCCACCATCGCCCCAATCATCCGCCCAGAATATGTCGTAAGCGCCACCGGTAGTGAGGCACCAAGGACCTTCGCTGATGACAAGACTGTTGCCATACCCTCCGGGTTGCTGGAGTTGAAGGCCACCACCAGCGCAGCCCACAAGTGCGTTGCCACCGGAGAAAATGGTACCCGAACCGCAGGGAGAACCTGTGGGAAGCAATTCCCAGTAAGTCTCATATGCGTACCCATCCGTGGTGACCTCAATGAAGACCTCGGATTCCCCCACGCCACATTGACCGTAGGACGCAAGGCCGGCAGCAAGGCCGAGAATGAAGAGGGTGATTTTCATGTTCGGAGTAAGCTGATCGTGTCGAATAAGTGCAGGCGTTCAGGTCGGGGTCAAGGCAATTGCTCGGTGCGGGTGTTGGTCGGTACAAGTCCACCAATGTTCACGAGTATCGGATCACGATCATTCCCGGCACCCGTGTATTTCACGAAACCGGACAAGTCGACGTCCTCTCGAAGGTAACCGCTCACAACGGCTGTGGGAGTGATTCCTCCGATGACACTAAGGATCGGATCACGGTCATTGTTCTGTCCAGTATACCGGATCGAGCTGACAGCTCCATCGCGGAAAACGTTCCCTGCCCACATCACCATGTAGCCGTTAACGTTCTTGCGCGCCTCAGTGCCATATGTCGCCGTGGAAGAGGATCGGAAGTTCACTGTGACCGCGCTGCCGCTCAGGGCCATCGGCGCCGCGGTCATCACTCCCAGATGATTGCGATGGCGCACCGCCACATGATAGCTGTCAGGAGCTACGTTCAACAGCACAGGCGAGACACCGTCGATACCCACAACGTCACCGTCACGTTGCACCAATGCACTCCGAGTGGCCAATACAAGTGATGGTGTCGTGGAACTGCGCAATTCGACCAGGACCCAATCCACAACCGCGTCGTTGCCGGAGACATCAAGAATACCGGCGGGTACGATCTCACCCCCACCCCCGTTCACGTGCACGAACCCAAGGCCTGTATAAGGTTCGCTCAAAGGGATCACATCCTGAGCACGCAGCAGATCGGCCATGGAACCAGCCCCGTTGAAGGGCCCTTCAAGGAAGATCTGTGGACGCACGGTGACCACATTGGATACCGTGACGCATCCGTTGACCACTTGGGCCACCACGTTGTTCGCATCCTTGTTCACGATGTCCGCGATGCTGGCGATACAGACCTGGTTATTGGTCAGACTGAGATAATGGACCCGGCATAGTGGCACATAACCAGTACCCTTGGCCAGGCTCGTGTCCATGTAGCTCAATCCGATCACTTTACCTCCACCGAGCGAACTGTTCCACGCCCAGTCGCCCGTCAACTGACCGGCCAGGTTCTCCACGGACTGCACCTGCATGCCGGCCATATCGAACTCCACTCCGAGCACCCGGCAGGTCGTGTTCCTGATGTGGATGTCAACATAGTGGTCCGTCGGATTGAACGCTCCGATCATCAACTGGACAGTATCGACCGTACTCCGGTAACCACGCGGGAAATCGCACCATGGATGATAATGCAGCACGTGGCTGGTCTGGTCATGCTGGCTCTGCTGATTGTAGCAATAGGTCATGAGCGCCGCATCGGTCACCGTGATCGCAGCGTCGCCGTTCAGGTCAGTACAAGGTGCAGGGGTAACGTCGTTCCCAAGGATGCCCTGCACATAGGCCACTGCATCAGGTTGGTCCTGTGCGTTGTTCAAGCTCAGATCGCCGGTCTTCGTACTGCCGTTACAGGTGCCTGCGCAATCGGCCTTTGCACTACCATAGGACTGTCCCATGCAGTCAACGACCGGCGTGCAACCGGTTGCCTGCGTGAATGATGGAACGTTCTGTGCGTTGCGGGTGATGTTGATGCACACCGACGCGTAATTGTTCGTGTAGTTCATCTCGTGCCTGCCCAATGCATCCGGCCGACGCTCCCAATTCGTTCGAAGCACGAGCGTATAGAAGCCTGCAGGAACATCAGTGATGTCGATCCAGTTGCAGGTGGTGCCACTGCCATACAGGTCATAGCAATCCTTGCTGATGCCCATGTTGCTGCACCCGTAATGCGAAGTCCCGCCGAAGCACCCTACATCGATCACGCAGTAACCGTTCTTGAAGCCCACGGGGATGGGGTTGCTGTTCTGATCGAAGAGCAGGTAGTCCGCATAGCCGGAATAGTGGGCGTGGCCGTGACAGTTGTTCGTGCTGAACATCTGCGGCTGGCTGCTGGGACTACCGATGTAATAGTCGGTCTCGCCAATGTTGTTGATACGCGTGTTGAAGCGGATCACGTAGCGCTGACCGAATCCTTTCACACAACCTTCCTGCACAGCACAGACGTCCGTCGTGGCGATGGTCACCGTGCTCAAGCTCATGCTGCTTTGCATGGACGCTTGATCAATGGTCAGATCAGGACCGAAGGGACAAGCCGGGTCGCCCAAGGCCAGGCAACAGTTGGTACAAGCCACCGTGGCCAATGGGTCATAGTTGCAGGAGTTCGTGTTCATGCAACCCACGGCGGGGCCGTTGTAGTCGATGCGGAAACTCACATTGGTGCAGCTTCCATTGTTCGTACCCACACGGATCCGGTACAACTGGTTGGCCGGCATGTTCGCTGTGATCCGCGCCTGAAGTCCGCAGCCGCCCAGGTCATCATCAGCGAACGTTGAACCTTCCAGACCGCTGCTGATCGTGATGCTGCCGCAAGCCATGTCGTACATCCAAAGCTTCGTGTCGCAGGTGTTCAGTCCACAGGTAGTGATCGTGTACGAACCGGTCTGTGCAGGGGTCCAGTTGTACCAGTACTCCACTACCGGGGACGTATACACCACTCCGGTCTGAGCTGTGACCGCGGTGGTACAGCTCTGTCCAGGCCCGCAGTTCAATGTCGTCTCTTGATAGGTGGTGAACTGACCGCCTTGGAAGATGAGCGCGCCGTCAACGTAAAGGAAGTAGGCACCGTAACCATACGAAGGATGATAAATGCCATCGCCTGCGGTATCATTGATCCGGAAGACAAGGCACGCATTGGCTGGTACACACAATGTGGTTCCAGTAGAGGTTCCTGTTGCTAGGTTCGTGTTTGTAGAGGCATCCTTCAGGGTCCAGCTCGTTTCCT
>JADZGG010000403.1 GCA_020854015.1 Flavobacteriales bacterium | reverse complement strand
GCTTCGGCGTGGGCATTCCCGTGGCCGGGAAAACGGGCACCTCGCAGGACTACGGCGATGCTTGGTTCGTGGGCTACACACCCGGGCTCGTGGTGGGAAGCTGGGTAGGTGCGCGGGAAGCCTCGGTGCACTTCAGCAGCGGTCTGGGCTCGGGTTCGCAGCTTGCCTTGCCCTTGGTGGGTCCGGTGTTCGCTGGCATCGAACGTTCGCCCGACCTGAGGAAGAAGTACGTCCGCTCCTTCCCCAGCCTGGAGACCGATTCGCTCACCTTCGATTGTCCGGCGCGCCATGACCCCTCAGCGATCGAACAAGTGATCGACGATGTGTTCGGCCCCAAGCGTCACGGCGTTCCGATGGAGGACACCACGAAGAAGGAGAACTTCTTCAAGCGCCTCTTCGGGAAGGACGACTAGGCGAAAGCCTGCATGTCGCAGAGCTTGCGGTACTGGCCGCCCATTGCGAAGAGCTCAGCGTGTGTGCCCCGTTCGATGATCTCGCCCTGCTGGATCACGCAGATCTCGTCGCAGTGCTGGATAGTGCTGAGACGGTGCGCGATCACCAAGCTCGTGCGGTCCTTCATCAGGTTGAACAGGGCATCCTGCACCAAGCGTTCACTCTCCGTGTCCAACGCGCTGGTGGCTTCATCGAGGATCAGGATCGGCGGGTTCTTCAACACGGCACGCGCAATGGCGATACGCTGCTTCTGTCCGCCACTGAGGCGATTGCCACCGTCACCGATGTTGGTCTGGTAGCCGCCTTCGAACTGGGTGATGAAGGTGTGTGCGTTGGCGATGCGTGCCGCGCGCTCAATGGCGTCCATGGGCACACCGGGCGACCCGAAGGCGATGTTGTTCGCGATGGTGTCGTTGAACAAGATGCTATCCTGTGTCACAATGCCCATCTGCGCCCGCAGGTCGGTGATGCGTAGCTCGCGGATGTCGATGCCGTCCAAGAGCACCTGCCCATCGGTGACATCGTAGAACCGCGGCAACAGGCCTGCCAACGTGCTCTTCCCACCGCCGCTCGTGCCCACCAAGGCCACGCTCCTTCCCTTCGGCACCACCAGGTCGATGGTCTTCAGCACCGCCTGTTCATCGTAAGCGAAACGCACCTTGCGGAACTCAACCCGGTCGTTGAAGCCGGTGACCGGACGCGCGTTCGGCTTCTCCTTCACGGTGTTCTCCACGGCCAACAGATCGAACACGCGCTGGGCGCTGGCGGAGCCGCGCACAATGCCCGAGTAGCCTTGGGAGAAGCCTTTGATCGGTGCCAGCAACTGCGAGAAGATGATGATGAAGCCGAGGAAGCTGTCGCCGCTCAATGAAGGTTCCACACCGAGCACGTAGGAGCCACCGATGTAGGCGATGGCCGCCATCACCGCCGCGCCCATGGTCTCGCTCAACGGGGAGGCGATGTCCTGCCGGTTCAGCATGGCGATGCTGCTGCGGGTGAGCATGTCGTTCTCGCGTTCGAAGCGCCGCTTCATGTCCGCCTCGCCGTTGAAGGCCTTCACCACGCGCATGCCGCTCAACGTCTCTTCCACACGCGCCAGCAGGTCGGCGCTCTTCTGTTGCACCCGGTCACTGCGGCGCTTGAGGCTCTTGCTGATGCGCGCGATCAGCAGCCCGCTCACCGGCAACAGCAGCAAGGAGATCAGCGTGAGCTGAGGCGAGAGCGTGAGCATGGTGGCCAGGAACAGCGCGACGGCGATGGGCTCGCGGAAGATCATCTCGATGTAGTACATCACGCTGTACTCCAGCACCTGCATGTCGTTGGTGATCAGCGAGAGCAGGTCGCCCTTACGCTCGCCGGCATGGTAACGCAAGGGCAGCTCCACCAACTTGTCGTAGATCATGCTGCGCAGGTCGCGGACGATGCGGTTGCGGAAGTTGCAGATGGCCACCAACGCGAGGTAGCGGAACAGGTTCTTCAGCAGGAAGAGCACCACCACCCCGATACTGATGATGAGGAGCGCGCCCATGGCCCCCCGTAGTTCGATCAGCTGGGTGAGGCCCCAGTTGAAGGTGCCTTCCAACGCGTCCTTGTTCCAGCCGAGCACCGGTCGCTCATGCACCGCCTTCACCTGCCCGAGCAACAACCGCAGGAAGGGGATGAAGAGCAGCAAGGAGGCCAGGTGGAACACCGTGGCCAACAGGTTGAACAGCGCGTTCAACGCCGCATAGCCCCGGTAGGGAGCACCCAGCCTCAGTACCTTGAAGAAGTTGCGCATGCGAAGGCGCAAAGGTAGCCGGTGGCACACGCCCGGCATGGCCCGCCCAAAGCGGGTATCTTCGCGCCCGTCCGCCCTCCCAGTGCTTTGGGAAGCGGGCCTTTGCCATGGACAGCATCCGACAGAACAAGGTGAACAGCCTGATGGTGCAGGAGCTCGCCGCCATCTTCCTCGAAGAAGGCCGCATCCTCTTCCCCGGTGGCCTCATCACCGTTACCGGCGTACGCGTGAGCCCCGACCTGGGCATCGCCAAGACCTACCTCAGCCTCTTCCCTACCAAGGACAGCAAGGCAGTGATGGAACACATCAAGGAACATTCCCACCAGCTCCGTGGCAAATTGGGTCACCGCATCGGCAAGCAGATGCGCGTGGTGCCCGAGCTCCTCTTCTACCTGGACGATTCCTTGGACCGTACGGAGGAGATCGACCGGCTCTTGAAGAAGTAGCAAGTGACAAGTACCAAGTATCAAGTAACAAGGACCGAGGGCATCCGTTGAGTTGAACCTTGACACGTTCCCCCTTCCGAATCGTCACCGATGCAATACGATCCCGTCAAACGCCAGCTCGGCTCCGTCTTCAACCGCTCCCCCTTTCTGCGCAAGGTCTTCTACCAGCTGCTGGACCTGCTATTGCTGCGTGCATGGCATGTGCACAAGGAGCTACGCGCTTGGGCCCGCGACAAGCGCGACTCGGCCATCCACATCTACGATGCGGGTGCGGGCTACGGGCAATACAGCTACTGGCTCAGCGGCTTCTCGCCCAAGTGGCGCATCACGGCCATTGACGTGAAGGAGGAACAGGTGGCCGACTGCAATGGCTTCTACCAGGCCATCGGTCGCCCGCAGGTGAAGTTCGAAGTGGGGGATGTCACCAAGTACACGCAGCCGAACACCTTCGACCTGGTGGTGTGCGTGGATGTGATGGAACACATCCTGGAGGACGAGGCCGCGTTGCGCTGTTACAGCGAAAGCCTGAAGCCCGGCGGCATGCTCATCATCAGCACCCCGAGCGACCAAGGCGGCAGCGATGTGCATGATGAGGGCGAGGGTTCCTTCATCGAAGAGCACGTGCGCGACGGCTACAACCTGGAGGACCTGAAGGCCAAGGCGCTGCGCAACGGGTTCAGCAAGGCCGAACCGCGCTACAGCTACGGCACGCCCGGCAAGATCAGCTGGCGCCTCAGCATGAAGTGGCCCCTGCTGATGCTCAACACCAGCAAGCTCTTCTTCCTCATCCTGCCCTTCTACTACATCCTAACCTACCCCATCGCCTACCTGCTCAACTGGGCCGATGTGTCCATGAAGCACTCCACCGGGACGGGGGTGATCATGAAGGCGTGGAAATGAGCATGTGCCCATGGGGCCATGTGCCTATGTGCCCATGAACCGCCTTTGAACACGGATCGGCGGCGATCACTCCAAAGGCACAGGCTCTTGCACTGGCGCTTCCTCCAGTTTGGCTTTGCGCTTGGGCAGGATCCGGTAACCGACAGTGAGAACGAGTTGTTCGCTATACAGTGGCCATTGAATGCCATCCGTGTGGTCCTTGATATCCTGAAGTCCGTAGTAATAGCGGATCCCGATGTCCATTGGATCCGAGATGCGGTAGCCGAACTCACCGACCACACCAAAGTCTGTGTGCTTCAGACCGAGTTCCTTGGTTTCCGTGATCTTATCATCCCAGCCCGACAGAAACCTGCTATAGTAAATTGCCCAGGTCCCT
>JADZGG010000402.1 GCA_020854015.1 Flavobacteriales bacterium | reverse complement strand
TGGCCCAGAAGTTCCTTGACCGCATTGAGATCCGCGCCGTGCTCGAGCATGTGTGTGGCGAAGGTGTGTCGAAGAACGTGCGGGCTTCGTTTCCGTTGCGTGGTCACTGTACCAAGGTAACGCTCTACCAGACGTTGTACGCTTCTCCGGGGACTGGGTTCGCCCTTTTCCGTCACGAACAGGGAACTCCCCGGCCGGGCCACCGCTTCCCGAACGATGATGTAGCTATCCAACGAGGCCATCAGTCCATCGGACAACGGGCGGATCCGTTCCTTGTTGCGCTTCCCCAGCACCCGTAAGGTGCGGGCGCCACGGTCGAGGTCGCCCGGTCGCAGGCCCAGCAGTTCGGCCAGTCGCATGCCGGTGCCGTAGAACATCTCCATGATGCAACGATCGCGGACCCCCTCGAAGCCGTCCGGCCAGCGCATACCCTCAAATAGGGACCCCATCCGCTTCTCCTCAACGAACTCGGGCAGCCGCTTGGGTGTCTTGGGCGGGTCGATCAGGTCTGTGGGGTCGTTCACCACGCTGCCCACGGTACGGGCGAAACGGTAGAAGGCGCGTAGAGCGCTCAACTTCCGGTTCACGCTGCGTGGGCCCACCCCCGCCCCCAGCAGTTCCATCATCCAGGCCCGGATGGCCTTGTCGTTCGCCTGTTCAGCATACTGGCCGGTGAGCCCTTTGAGGAAGACGCCGAATTGCTCCAGATCACGCCGGTATGCATCCACGGTGAGCGGACTGCACCGTCGCTCATGCTGGAGGTGATCAAGGAAACGGCCCAACAACGGGGACGGCGCGGAAATATCCATGGGGGAGCCCTGGATACAAAAAAGGCGAAAAGACCCGTAGGTCCTTTCGCCTTTAACGATCGTTGGTGGTGAGCTTACTGCTCGCCTCCGTAGGTCTCGAGCTTGTAGACGGCGCGCAGCACTTGCTTGCGACGTTCCACGGACGGCTTGATGAAGGCCTGGCGCTTGCGCAGAGCGCGCAAGGTGCCGGTGCGTTCGAACTTCTTCTTGAACTTCTTGAGCGCCTTGTCGATGGGCTCGCCTTCTTTCACCGGGATGATAAGCATGTCTGCTGGCCTTTTTTCCGTAAGGGGTGGCAAATATAGTGGCTTCTTCGATCCGTGCAAACGGCCTATTTCAGGATCTCACGGCCGATGACCAACTTCTGGATCTCGCTGGTGCCTTCCCCGATGGTGCAGAGCTTGCTGTCGCGGTAGAACTTCTCCACCGGAAAATCCTTGGTATAGCCGTACCCACCGAAGATCTGCACGGCCTCGGTGCTGGCCCACACGCACACTTCGCTGGCGTAGTACTTGGCCATGGCCCCGGCTTTGGTCACCTTCAGATGACGGTTCTTCAGGTCGCTGGCCTGGCGGATCAACAGCTCACTGGCCTCGATGCGCGTGGCCATGTCCGCGAGCTTAAAGCTGATTGCTTGGAAATTGGCGATGGCCTGACCGAACTGCTGGCGCTCCTTGGCATACTTCACACTGGCATCGAAGGCACCACGTGCAATGCCCAAGCTGAGGGCCGCGATGCTGATCCGCCCGCCGTCCAACACCTTCATGGCCTGCTGGAAGCCCTCTCCTACATTGCCAAGTACGTTCTCTTCAGGGATGCGGCAATCATCAAAGATCACCTCGGCGGTCTCGCTGGAGCGCATGCCCAGCTTGTTCTCCTTCTTGCCGGCCTTCAGTCCCGGTGTGCCGCGCTCGATCACGAACGCTGTCATCCCTTTGCTATCAAGCAGCTCGCCGGTACGCACGATGGCCACGAGCACATCACTGCTGATGCCGTGGGTGATCCAGCACTTGGTACCGTTCAGCACCCACTCGTTCCCTTCCTTTCGGGCGGTGCACTTCATGCGCATGGCATCGCTGCCGGTGCTCGGCTCGGTGATCGCCCAGGCCCCCAACCACTCGCCGGTGGCAAGCTTGGTGAGCCACTTCTTCTTCTGGGCATCATTACCGAAGTAGTTGATGTGGCCGGTGCACAGGCTGTTGTGGGCCGCTACGCTTAGGCCGATGCTTCCGCAAATGCGCGCCACCTCCACGATCGTATCCACATACTCATGGTAACCGAGCCCCGCACCTCCGTACTCTTCAGGCACGAAGACCCCGAGCATGCCGGCCGGGCCGAAGTGCTTGGTGAAGAGCTCTTTGGGGAAGTACTGGCGTTCGTCCCAATCCATCAGGTTGGGGCGCACTTCGCGTTCGCAGAGGTCGCGCACGGCTTGCGCGATCATGGTCTGGTTCTCGGTCGGGTTGAAATCCATAGGGGTCAGTACGTCACAAGACGGATGATGTCAGCGTTATAGGGACGGAGCCTTTCAACGCCGTTGAGGAAGGAGAGTTCGATGAGGAAGCTGAATGCGGCGACCGTGCCACCTTGCATGCGGATCAGTTCAGCGGCCGCAGCGGCTGTGCCGCCGGTGGCCAGCAGATCATCGTGGACCAGTACGCGCATGCCTGGCTTCACAGAGTCGATGTGCATTTCGATCTCTGCGCTACCATACTCCAGGTCATACTTGTAGCTCACGGTCTTGTAAGGAAGCTTGCCTTTCTTTCGCACCGTGATGAAAGGCACGCCGAGCCTTAGCGCGAGCGGCATTCCATAGAGAAACCCGCGGCTCTCGATCCCGGCGATGGAATCGACCGTGATGGTCTGCATGGCATCGCGAAAGCCTTCAACGACCGCAAGCGAGAGGAGCGGCTGCTCCATGACCGGCGTGATGTCGCGGAACAGGATGCCGGGCTTGGGAAAATCAGGAACGGCGCGGATGGCGCTGCGCAGCCGGGTCTCCAGGTCGTTCACGGGGCCGTCAGATAAGGCGCAAGTTTACGGAAGAGGCTGTCGTTCACGAGCACACAACCCTTGATATCCGCCACATTACGGAAGGCGCCATGCTGGCCGCGGTAAGCAACAAGCGCCTTGGCCACCTTCCATCCCAGGTATGGATGAGCGGCCAATTCCTCGGTGGTGGCCGAGTTCACCGGAAGGCGACGCACCATCAAGGTGTCCAGCACCAAGCGACCTTTCAACTTGGCGACCGCCTCCGGCTTGTCCTTGAGCACATACACTTCTGTGAGCTGGTCCAAGCTATGATAGCCACCAAGTTTCTCGCGATACTTCAGGATCCCTCGGGCGAATGCCGGACCGATCCCCGGCACGGCCACGAGCGCGGCACTGTCGGCCGAGTTCAGTTCCAAACCTCTCAGTGCGGTCCGTTCAGCGTATGTCCGATCCTCCCGTTCCGGCCAAGTGGTATGCGGATAGGCTGAAGCCGCGCTGTCCGGTAGTTGAATGTAGGGCGCCCACTGGGCGTATAGCTCGGGATCCACCACGCGCATCTTCGCCACATCTCGCTTGGACCGGAAGCGACCGCCTCCGGCCTCGTACTTATGGAGCGCTTCAGCTTGTCGCTCGCTCAAGCCCAAAGCCACCCATTGATCGATCGGCAGGTGGTTCGGATCGAAAGGGAACAAGGTCAGGCGACGGTCATGGGAGAACGGGGCAACATTGGTGCTGTCCTGAAATGCTTTTCGCGCCTCCACCCATGGCTCCATGCGCGCAGCGAGGATGCTGAGCTCATTCGGATCGGAGGGTCGCAACCATTGTTCGTACGTACCCCACGCTGCCGCGATCAGACATCCTGTCATCAGCCACAGAAAGCCCAAGCGCTCCCCTCGATGGGTGTTAAAGAGGTCCTTCCACTGCAGGCCCATGTGTTCAACCGTTCAGTTGCCGTTGAACGACCTCCAAGCCGGCCTCGAATCCATGGGGGGCATACCCCAATTCTCGGCGCGCTTTGTCGAGCACGAAGCCCGTACGCGGCGGCCGCCTGGCCGGTTGACCAAGGCTGTCACTCTTCACCGGGGTCACCACGGAAGTGTCCAGGTGGAAGAAGGCCCCTACCCTTGCAACAAGTTCGAGGATGCTCATACCATCAGGGCCACTGAGGTTGAAGATGCCCGTTGAACCACGTTTGGCAATGCGGATGCATCCATCGGCCAGGTCCTCTGCGAGCGTAGGCATGCGCCATTGGTCATCCACCACCTTGATCGGCTGCCCCTTCTCCAGCGCGCCCTTCGCCCAGAGCACCACGTTACTGCGGCTTAACCCTTCAGCGATACCGTATACAATGATGGTGCGCGCGATCGCCCAACGTTCCAGGCCAGCGTTCATCACCATGTGCTCACTGTCAAGCTTGCTGTGCCCGTATATGCTCAGCGGCGCAGGCGCATCCTCCTCCCGATAAGGACCGTTCCGTCCATCGAAAATGAAGTCCGTGCTCAAGTGGATGAAGTGAGCGTTCAACCGCTTGGCGGCCCTTACCAAGTGCTCCGTGGCCACTACGTTCTGCAACCGGCAGGCACCTGGATCTAGCTCGCAGGCATCCACGTTCGTCATGGCAGCGGTATGGATCACCACATCAGGCATGACCGCAGCGAACACGGCGTCCACTTCGGCGGCCAAAGTGATGTCCAAGGACCTGTAGCGATCACCCAAAGGGACAGGGGTCCGATCAGCACCCCGCGAAGTGGCGATGAGCTCCACTTCGGGATCCTCGCGCAATGCCGACACGAGCTTTTGACCGAGGAGGCCGTTGGAACCGGTAACTAGAATGCGCATGTGTCGTTCGTCGTGGCTGTAAGCAGGAAGCAATGGCGACGAATATCGGGAAAGGCCGCCGCCTAACGCTTGGGACCCGCAGGTCGGGGCGACGTCACGGGCTTATCCACGGGCCCGCGACGCTGAATGATGAGACCGTTGAGGAAGTTGCGCAGGACCTGATCACCGGCGGGCTTGTAGTTCGGATGGTCCTCGTTGCGGAACAAGGCGCTCAACTCGCTCGTGGTCATGTGGAAGTCCGCCAAGGCCAAGATCTCCACGATGTCGGTGTCGCGCAACTTCAAAGCGATGCGGAGCTTCTTCAGGATATCGTTGTTGGTCATCATGGGCGGAAGGGTGAAGGCACGCCTGCATGCGGGCAAAGGCAACGGAATGAAAGAGCAAACAGCCTCATGATCGCTTCGAAAGGTCACCGAAGTAGCCCTTGGTGTTGGCCACGCTGAAGAAACTGATGAACAAGGCGATGTAGCTCAGGTAGAAGACCGATTGAAGCGAGACCATCAACTTGCCCATGCCAGTGACCGGATAGAATTCGCCGAAGCCGATGGTGCTGGTGATCATGAAGCTCACGTAGACCGCATCGGTCCAGGTCTGAAAAGGTTGGTTCATGTACTGCCCCGCCATATGGATCACCGCGAAGCTGAAGACCACTTCCAGGTAGTTGAAGAAGATGAGGAGCTTGGATCTTCGATAGGACCGTGGTGAAGGGAACACGTCCGACGCGAAGATCAGCGTGGGGATGTACATAATGGTCTCGATCATCATCCAGATCACCAGAAAGTAGACCAAGGCATTGTGCTGCAGACCGAAGTACAGCACCAGCAAGGGAAAGATGGTCTTCAGGGTCACGAACACTTCCATGGCGAAGTCCTGGTACAAGGCCCCCATGCGCCAGAACAGGTGCTTGATGTACATGCCTGGGAAGAGGAATTGCGATGCGGCGAGCAGCAACCTCACGATCTTTTCCAATCCGGCATCCTCCTCGTAAGTGTTCTCCCAGATCGCCACCACGTTCTCCCAGCGCCGTTGAATGGTGCTGTGCCGGGACCCCATATCGGTCCGCCCCTTACCGACGATGAGCTTCTTCAACGCGCGCTTCATGTCCCGAACGGCCATATGGCCTGCACGCAAAGTAGCATGGGCTTGGGCACGAAGACCTGTCAGTGGTCAGCCTAGACGTTTCAGCACCTTGGCGGGCACCAATTGCTCCAACAAAGGCTCAATGCC
>JADZGG010000401.1 GCA_020854015.1 Flavobacteriales bacterium | reverse complement strand
CGATGAACATCCTCATCAAGCTCACCTCCATTGTGGCCCTGATCATCGCGCCGCACATCAACGAGGGCGATGGTCAACCCCAACCGACCGCTCCGCGCAGCACTTTCGAGAACATGCCCGCCGGTAGTAGCGATGCCAGCATTCAGGAGCTTCCTACTGGAAACAGTGCATCAGCCAGCGTGAGCACGCTCGATCTGAGCACCCGCTTCTGAGCGTATACATCGAGAACGAAGAAGGCCTGCGGATCCCGCAGGCCTTCTTCGTTGTGCTCAATGCCTACTCGCGCACGAACTTGACGATCTGTTCGGCGCTCGGCGATGTGAGCCGCAGGTGGTAGAGGCCAGCAGGTGATCCGCTCAGGTCGATCGAGATCGAACGGTTGATCATGCGTTCGCGGTACACGACACGTCCACCGGCATCCGTCACCGTCAGGATCGTACCCTGCTCCGGCGTGGAGGGGAGTTGCACTTGCACAGGTCCTGTTGTGGGGTTGGGTCCAATGGTCACGTGGTTCGCACTGTTCTCGGCCAAACTGTTCGTGGTGCAGGTGTTCTGCTCGTAGAAAAGGCTGTCGATCTCGGCGATGCCGAGCACACGATCATAGAAGCGCACATCGTCCAAGGCACCGAAGAAGTCGCGGCCCATGCGGATCTCACCTGCCCCTTGGAAGATCCCGTATTGGGAAGGCGTGGCGGATGCAACGAGCTGGTCGTCATAGTACAGGTACCAATCGTAGTTCTCGTAGATGCCTACCATGTGATGCCAGTTCTGGTCGTTAGGCGTGACACCGGGCGCTGGCATGATGACGGGGGAATAGAGGCTGCCGAAGCTGGGCTTGTTCACGTCGTAAATGCCGAGGTGGTAATCCGTGGGAACCGGAGCCACGCTGGGGCTCCAACGCTCGAACATGATCTCCAGGTCCCCCACGCTCGCACTTCCGCCTTGGTACCATAGGCTGATGCTGAAGGCACCGCTATCGGGTATGTCAAAGTCAGGACCATCCGGTGTGCTCAGATGGTCTCCGTTGAAGAGCACTGCGCAGTTCGGTGAGCCGAAGCGGTCCGTGGTGAACGAGACGGTGCCCGAGGTGGTGGCGTTGTGGCCATTGCCGCTGCCGTCGGTGTAGTCGCCACCGAAGGACCAGTGTCCTTTCAATCCATTGCTGAGCTGTGCACTGGCGCAGGTGGAGAAGGCGAGCATTAGAAGGGGAAGGGTTCGCATAGGTTCTGGTTTACTGGAGAGACAGGCCCCGTGTGGGTCGCGCTGCTCAGACAACCATTTTCCTCGGAGGGTCGTCCGATATGTTCTCTTTCGGCGCGTTTCGAAATGTGACATGCATCGGTCATCAAGGCCATACGATGAACGTGAAACGCGGATCGCTAGGGTAGCAACGTGGTCCGCAGGGTGCGACAACGCCTTACGGCAGTCGCGCAACGCCGATCGCTGGGGTGATAATGTGCATTGCAGGGTGCGACAACGCCTTACGGCAGACGCGCAACGCCGATCGCTAAGGGCGAAATGTGGTCCGCCTGGTGCAACAACGCCTTATGGCGAATGCGCAGTGCTGCTCGCTAGGAGCGAATTGTGGTCATCAGGTGCGACAATGCGATACGGCAGGATCGGAATGAGGTCTTTTGGCGCGGCAGCATGGTTCACTACCACTGACGCACATCCAGCGAAGGGCTGATGTGGGCCTCGCTAACGCAAAATGCCCCCGGCCATCGGCCGGGGGCATTTGCATGAGGGTCGAAGGACCTTCTCTTAGAGCACGGTGAGGCGCTTGAGGGAAGTGCGATCGTTGATGGTGATGTTGACCATGTACACCCCAGCGGCGAGACCGCCATCGAGGTTGAGCACGGTGTTGAACAGGCTGCCGCTGTTGGCGTATTGCTGTGCCACCACCTTCTTGCCGAAGGCATCGTAGACGTCCACAGTGATGCGCTGATCGGCATCAACGATGCCGTCCACACGCAGGTTCACGATGCCATCACGCACCGGGTTCGGCCAGAGCTCGATGTTCTCCGCAGTGACCACAGTAGCGTCCATACGACCAGCACCTTGACCGGGACCGGCCGCGATGGTGAGGTTGCAGGTGCTTCCACAGAAGCCGCGCCATGTACCTCCCACTTGCACTTCCACTTGCACCTGGTAGGTATTACCGGCCAACAAGGGGTTGGTGGTCCAGGCCAGGGGGCAGATGTAGTTGGTGGTGTAGATGTCGCGGACGTAGGCACCGGGACCGGTGAACCGGAAGTGGTATGCGAACTGCTGATCACCAGCATCCGCAAAGCTGCCGTTACCGTTCGCATCGTAGGGGTATGCTCCCACTACGGGCGTCGCCCAGATCTTGGAGCTGCCGCCCCAGGTGCGGGTGGCGCCGCAAGAGAAGGTGGATCCGGCGGTGCTAACTAGACCGGTGCAGAAGGCCGCTGTGTTGTCCCATGCCATTTCGCAGCCTTCGCCCCAACGATCGTCATTGAAGCCGGCGGTACCCTGATCGGCGCGGTTGCGCACGAAGTAGGTGACGCCAAGTTGCGGCGCCATGGCCTGCATGCTCACGTAGGTCACGAAGTTGGTGGAGGCGCTCACGCGACGCAGGTAACCGGCATCGGGGTTGCTGAACTCCCACTGGTAGTTGGTAACACCGCTAACGGTGGTGCAACGGATCTTGCTCTGCAGGCCCAGGTTGAACACACCGCACACGTTGTAGGGCGAGGTGGTCCAGGGACGAGTTGGGCCGATGGGCAAGGTGATCTCATGCCCGGCCGAGTAGCTGCTGGTCAGCGGTGGGGTGTTGGGGCTCTGGGTGGTGAACTGGCCATTGTCGCGCATGATCACGCGGTCCAACTTGTCCAGCAACTGCCATGAGCCGGTACCCTGAGAGCAGCAGATGCCATCGCCGAAGCTATCGAACAGGAAGAAGAACCACTTGTTCTGCGCATTGGTCGGCAGGCAGACCGTTGTGGTGCTTTGTGTGTTCGGCAGTACGTAAGGTCCACCGCTGGCCACGGGGATGTTACCTGGAGCGTAGATGATCCAGGTGGTCTGGCCCGGGTTGTTGTCGGTGGTCACCCGCACTTTGGCCGTCTGTCCATTGGCCTGGTAGGCACTGCTGGCCACGTCGTTGCTTGGGATGTCATCGGCAACGCCGTTAGGCAGGTCGGTGTTCACGTTCAGCGTGTGGCTGCCAGCGGAGGTTACCAAAGGCAGCGTCAATGTCACGCTATCACCGAACGCTAGTGCAGGTCCGCTCCATTTGAAGACGTACTCGGTGGTAACATCCTCCTTCACGGTGATCTGTACAGTGCTCAGGGTGGTCTCACCCAGGTTCTTGAGCTTCACCACCGGTTGGAACTGGGTGTCGCAGAGCAGACCTGAT
>JADZGG010000400.1 GCA_020854015.1 Flavobacteriales bacterium | reverse complement strand
GTCGTTGTTCACGAGCGCTGTGCCCCGCACCCGTCCGGTGGTGTTCACCAGTGCGGTGCCGTGCGTGCCCCGCACCGCGCTCAGGATGGCGATGCTGTCGCTGGGGGCCATGTCGAAGAAGCCCGAGCTACCATCGTTGAAGAGGTAGTTGAACTGCAGGCCCGTGATCGAGTCGCCGTACACGAAGGTGGTGTCGCGCGGGGTGATCAGCAGGTCCGCCGGGTCGATGGTGAGCAGGCCGTCATCGAAGGCAATGTTGTACTGCTGAAGGATGGAGAGGTCCAGCGGATCAGTGACCGGCACGTTGCTGTTCGGGCTCAGCGGATCGGTGGCGTCGGGTGAAATGCCCCACAGGCCCACGTTGCTCTGCGCGGTGGCGATGGTGGTGAGGTCGATGGCGTAGATGCGGGCCAGTTCCGCGGGTGTGAGCCCGGCCGAGGCCAAGGGCTCGCTGCTGCCCACGCCTTCCAGTGTGTACGTGGCCGTGAAGGCCGGAAGCACCTCCCCGTACTTCTTGGTCTTGTTGTCCACACGCACCAGGATGGTCTCCTTGGTGGTGAAGTAGAGCGGGTTGGAAAGGCCACCGTCCGTTCCGTTGGTGCCGGGCAAGGGCGGGTTGAACACCTGGATCGTGGGGTACAGCCCCGTGAAGGGATCCACGACCGTGATGATGGCGGTATCGCCCTGGATCACCACGCCGTTGGTCAACGGAACACCGTCCAACCAGATGGTGGACGAGTCGGTCAGGTACTCGCCGTACACGGTGAGCAGCAAGGTGTCCACACCGGGTGTGAGCGTGGTGTCGAAGGAGATGCCATCGATGAAGGGGGATGGATTCGCCAGACCCATGAGCGCGGAGTCCGCCAGGATGAAGCCCGCACCGCTGGCCGCGTCGTAGCCCGGTGTGCCCATGTCGATCGCCGTGTTCTGCAGGATGCCTTTCACACCGTCCGGGGTCAGTTGGTCCGAGTAGTAGGTGGTGCGCGCTTCCATGAGCAGTGCGGCTACGCCCGCAGCGTGGGGCGCGGCGGCACTGGTGCCGAAGAAGTTCGGGTAGGCATCGCCGTCATAGTTCACACCGCCGAGGTCCACGGAGGTGTTCACGCCGTTGGGCGCGCAGATGTCCGGCTTGGAGCGGTTCACTCCGTTCACCAAGGTGCCACCGCGGGAACTGAAGGAAGCCACCGAGGGCGTTACCCCGCTGTACTCCGGTGTGTTGGTGTAGAGCACCGCACCCACCGCGATGGCGCCGGCGGCGTTGGCCTGGCCGGCAATGGTGGAGGCGTTGAGCGTGCTGTACTCGTTGATCTTGAGCGCACCGCGGTATACCACGTACTTCAGCGTGGCCGGTGCCGTCCCGGCCGCGCGCACGATCAGGATGTTCGATCGCACGGAGTCCGCGGTCACGCGGAAGGGAAGCACTTCCAACGCATCGCCGCCGGTGTTCACGCGGTTGAAGCCGAACAGGGCACTGCCGGTGGTGGTGGCCAGGTAGATGTCGAAGTCGGAGCTGGTGGTGTTGCCCGCCGTGCCATCGTCCCACTGGAACACCACGGTGTATTCACCTTGGTAGAGGGTGATGTCCTGGAGGACATCGGTGCCGGTACCGGGGTTGAAGTCGTGGGCGGTTCCCACCACACCCGCAGGTGCGGCCACGGGAGCGTAGGTGCCCTGCCAGCTGTTGGTGCCGAAGTTGCCCGCCGCACTGAAGTAGGACACGCCGAGGGCCTTCACCTCATCCACCGCCTGCGCCACCACGCCATCGCGGAACATGGGTTCGGAGATGTAGGAGATGTCGTCCACGATCACATCGCAGCCGGCCTGCTGCAGCTCGCGGATGCCTTTGGCGAAGTCCACCGCACCGATGAAGCCGGTACGGAAGGCGAGCTCAGCACCCGGCGCCACATCGTGCACGATCTGCAGCATCGCACGCCCTTCGTCCGAGCGCGAACCGAACGGATAGTCCTGCAGCACCTGCACCGGTGTGGGGTGATCGGGGTTGGTGACGCCCGGCAGGTCCTTGCGCTGCACATCGTCCGCAGCGGGGTTGCCGATCTTGGTGTTGTAGCTGTCGGAGAGCACGCCCACTTTCACACCCGTTCCGTCCACACCGAAGGCCGTGCGCGCCCGGAAGGACCGTAGGGCCGTATCGCCCTGGCTGGTGATGAGGCCCGCGTTGTGCAGCGCTGCGTAGATGGGTCGCACCGACACCAGCAGGTTCGGCAGCAGGTTCAGCGAGAGCAGGTTCAGGATGGGGAAGGTGCCTTCGATCACGTTGTTCACCGGGTCGTTGAACTCCTGCACCAGGCCGTACGGGGCGGTGGTCAACAAGGCCACGGCGTTCGCATGCTGGCCCGGCTGTGTGCGGATCGATACACGCACGCTGTTGCCGATGATCTGGAAGATGTCGTTGGACACGTAGGTGCCTGCGCTCTGGTAGGCGTAGTAGAGCGAGGTGAGCTCCACGCCGATGATGTCGCTCAACTTGTTCGCGTAGGGAGGGAAGTAGGGTATGATGACCGAAGGCGGTGGCGGTGCCAGACAGCTCAACACCGTTTGGTAGTTCGCCAACGAGAAGGTGGTGGTGAGCGTGTTGCTGCTCGTCTTCAGCTGCACCTGTTGGCTCTGCAAACTGGTGAGCG
>JADZGG010000399.1 GCA_020854015.1 Flavobacteriales bacterium | reverse complement strand
TGTTCTCCACCAGGTCCTCAAGCTCGGTCAGGCTCTTCTTGCCGAAGTTGCGGAACTTCAACAGATCGTTCTTGTTGTAGGCCACCAGATCACCGAGGGTCTCGATGTCAGCCGCCTTCAGGCAGTTCAGCGCGCGCACGCTCAGGTCCATGTCGACCAACTTGGTCTTCAGAAGCTGGCGCATGTGCAGGCTCGTTTCGTCGAACTCCTCGGCCTCAGTGCTGCGACCACCGGGACCACGCTCCTCCAGTTCCAGGCTGATGCGCTCGTCGCTGAACAGCATGAAGTGGTGGATCAGGATCTTGGCCGCCTCTTGCAAGGCGTTCTTCGGGTTGATGGAACCGTCGGTGAGCAGCTCAAGCGTGAGCTTCTCATAGTCCGTCTTCTGCTCCACACGGGTGTTGTCCACGCTGAACTTCACGTTCTTGATCGGCGTGAAGACGGAGTCGATGAAGATGGTGCCGATGGGGGCGCCTTCCACCTTGTTCTCGTCGGCGGGCACGTAACCACGACCCTTGCCGATGGTCACCTCCACGTTGAGCTTCAGGTTGCCTTCCACATGGCAGATAACGAGGTCCGGGTTCAACACCTGGAAACCGGTGGTGTGTTTACCGATGTCGCCGGCGGTGAAGCTGTCCTTGCCGGTGACAGTGAAGGATACCTTCTCGGTGCTCACGTCCTCCAGCTGGCGGCGGAAGCGCACTTGCTTGAGGTTCAACACGATCTCCGTCATGTCCTCGATCACACCCTTGAGGGTGCTGAACTCATGCTCCACGCCGTCGATACGGATGGCAGTGATGGCATGGCCCTCCAGGCTGGAGAGCAGGATGCGGCGCAGGGCGTTGCCGATGGTGATGCCGTAACCCGGCTCCAACGGACGGAACTCGAACGTTCCGCGCTGATCATCGGATTCGATCATCACGACCTTGTCCGGTCGCTGGAAATCAAGGATGGGCATGTTCTGGTCGTTCGATTTAATGAAAGGTTCTTACTTGGAGTACAATTCCACGATGAGCTGCTCGCGGATGTTCTCCGGGATCTGAGCACGCTCAGGCATGGTGATCACTTTGCCGGTCATGTTGGTAGGGTTCCACTCCAACCAGTCAAAGCGCTTGCTGTTCACCTGCACACTGTTGGTGATGGCTTCCAAGCTGCGGCTGCGCTCACGCACGGCCACCACATCACCGGGGCGAAGGGTATAGCTGGCGATGTTCACCACATCGTTGTTCACCGTCACGTGTCCGTGGTTCACCAATTGGCGAGCTGCGCGGCGTGTTGGTGCGATGCCCAAACGGTACACCGTATTGTCCAGGCGTGTTTCGCAGAGCTGAAGCAACACCTCACCGGTGATGCCCTTCTTGCTGGCCGCCTTCACGAACATCTTCTGGAACTGACGCTCCAGGATGCCGTAGGTGTACTTCGCCTTCTGCTTTTCCTGCAGCTGAACGCTGTATTCGCTCTGCTTGGTGCGCCGCTTGCCGGTGCCACCACCGTGCTGGCCGGGGCCATACGGCTTGCGCTCCATCCACTTGTCTGGGCCCAGGATGGGCTCCTTGAACTTGCGGGAGATGCGGGTCTTGGGTCCTGTATATCGTGCCATTGTTCTTGTGCTCTTCAGGTTGGCTTACACGCGACGCTTCTTCGGCGGGCGGCAGCCGTTGTGGGGCATGGGCGTGATGTCCACGATCTCGGTGACCTCAATGCCGCTGTTGTGCAGGGCACGGATGGCGCTCTCGCGGCCACTTCCGGGTCCCTTCACGAACACCTTCACCTTGCGGAGACCCAGTTCATGTGCCTCGCGAGCAGCCTCCTCGGCGCTCAACTGTCCGGCGTAGGGCGTGTTCTTCTTGCTGCCCTTGAACCCCATCTTGCCGGACGATGCCCAGCTGATGACCTCACCCTGGTTGTTGGTCAGGCTCACGATGAGGTTGTTGAAGGTCGCGCGGATGTGTGCCTGTCCAAAGGCTTCCACGTGCACGTTCTTCTTCTTCTTCTTGCCAGAGGCGCCTCCGCCTTTCTGGTCTCCTTGTTGTTTTGCCATTGCCTGTTCAGTTGTCGGTTGTCCGTTGTCCGTTGTCAGTGGTCGCCCGCTGGCAACTGACAACTGCCAACTGATTACTTCGTTGCCTTCTTCTTGTTCGCCACCGTCTTCCGTTTGCCCTTGCGGGTACGGCTGTTGGTGCGTGTACGCTGACCGCGCACCGGCAGCCCGCTGCGATGACGCACGCCGCGGTAGCTGTTGATGTCGATCAGTCGCTTGATGCTCAGCTGCACCTCGCTGCGCAGTGCACCCTCGACCTTGATGTTGTCGTTGATGAACTGACGAATGCGGCCCTGTTCCTCATCGGACCATTCCTCCACCTTCGTCTCGGGGTCCACTTCCGCCTGCTCCAGGATATGGAGAGCCGTACTGCGGCCGATGCCGTAGATGTAGGTGAGGCCGATGGCGCCCCGCTTCTGTTTGGGTAGGTCGATACCTGCTATACGTGCCATGCTCTATCGGTTATCAGCCTTGACGCTGCTTGAACTTCGGGTTCTTCTTGTTGATGACGTACAGACGCCCTTTGCGGCGGACGATCTTGCAGTCCACTGAGCGTTTCTTGAGGGAGGCCCTGACCTTCATGGGGTCGTTGTTCTTAACTCTTGTATCGGAACGTGATGCGTCCTTTGCTCAGATCGTACGGGCTCATCTCCACTTTCACCTTGTCCCCGGGAAGTATCCGGATGTAGTGCATCCGCATCTTGCCCGAAATGTGTGCAACGATCACGTGACCGTTCTCCAGCTCCACACGGAACATGGCATTGCTCAGCGCTTCTTTGATCACGCCGTCCTGCTCTATTGTTCCTGTCTTGCTCATTCCCGTACTGACCTTCCTATCCGTTCGTTGACTTTCCTATCTCGATCCTTCTGATGTGAACACCTTCAGGATACCAATTCACCTTTCGACCTCAGCACATCCTCGATGTAACTGAATGTGGAGAGGACCTCTGCTTTGCCTGTGCGCACCGCGATGGTGTGCTCGAAGTGGGCGCTTGGGCGGCCGTCACGCGTGGCGATCGTCCATCCATCTTCCAGCTGCCGAACATCCTTCGTGCCCATGTTGATCATCGGCTCAATAGCGATCACCAACCCGTCACGAAGCACAACTCCGTGTCCGCGGCGTCCATAGTTCGGCACTTCAGGTGGCTCATGAAGCTTTCGGCCAACACCGTGCCCCACCAGCTCGCGCACCACTCCGTAACCATGCGCTTCCGCATGCTCCTGGATGGCGTGCCCGATGTCGCCCACCCGGTTGTTGACGATGGCGTTCGCGATGCCACGTGCCAAGCACTCCTGCGTCACCGTTAGCAACTGCCGGACTTCCGGTGCGACATCCCCTACACAGAAAGTGTAAGCGCTGTCGCCATAGAAACCGTTCATCAACACACCACAATCCACGCTGGCCACGTCGCCGTCACGAAGCTCCCGGTCGCCCGGTAGTCCGTGCACCACTTCTTGGTTCACGCTGATCAACAATGTGCTCGGACAGCCATATAGGCCTTTGAAGCCAGGCAGTCCGCCGTTGTCACGAATGAAGGTCTCCGCCAACCGGTCCAACTGCGCAGTGGTCACCCCCGGCGCGATCTTCCCGGCCACTTCGGCCAAGGTCCTCCCAACAAGCAAAGAACTCTCTCTCACCAGTGCGATCTCGGCATCGCTCAGGATATTCACGGTTTTAGCCATGCCTACCCTGTCGCCATGCCGTAGGCCGCATTCGTCCTACCCTTGATACGACCTGTTTTCATCAGACCGTCATAGTGCCTCATCAACAAGTGGCTCTCGATCTGCTGGAGCGTGTCCAACAGAACACCCACCATGATCAACAGGGAGGTGCCACCAAAGAACTGTGCAAAACCCTGCTTCACACCGGCCATCACTGCGAAGGCGGGAAGGATGGCGACCAAGCCCAGGAAAATGGCACCGGGAAGTGTGATCCGGCTCAACAGGTCATCAATGTGACCAGCCGTATGCTTCCCTGGTTTCACCCCGGGAATGAACCCGCCATTACGCTTCATGTCGTCAGCAAGCTGGTTGGGGTTCACAGTGATCGCCGGGTAGAAGTAGGTGAACAGCACCACCATCAGGAAGAGGGTGATGTTGTACCACCAGCTCGTGATATCGTTGAACGTGGCGAGCGAATCCCAACCCATGGTCTGGGCAAGGATGAGAGGAATGGTCACGATCGCCTGCGCGAAGATGATCGGCATCACACCCGCTGCGTTCACCTTCAATGGAATGTAGTTGCGCACGCCGCCGAACTGTTTGTTGCCCTGCACACGCTTGGCGAACTGCACGGGAATACGGCGAGTACCCTGCACAAGCAGGATGTTACCTGCTATGATGAGCAGCCACAGTACCACTTCGATCAGGATCACTACCAGACCACCACCGCCTGTGGTACGACCGATGAACTCCTGGATGAAGCTCTCAGGCAGACGGGCAAGGATACCGATCATGATGATCAAGGAAATGCCATTGCCCAAGCCACGCTCAGTGATGCGCTCACCGAGCCACATGACAAAGAGGGTGCTGCAGGTGAGGATGACAATGCTCGTGAACATCCAGAACTGCGGGTTGGCCACTTGGCGAGCGCTCTCATCCACGTAAGTGTAGATGTAGCCCGGAGCTTGGAACACGCAGATAAGAATGGTGAGGTAGCGGGTCCACTGGTTGATCTTGCGACGGCCGCTTTCCTCGCGCTGCATCTTCTGAACCGCAGGAACGGCGATGCCGGCAAGCTGCATGATGATGCTCGCGCTGATGTATGGCATCACGCCCAATGCGAAGATGCTCGCACGAGTGAACGCACCACCTGTGAAGATGCTCAGCAGGTCCACTAAGCCACCACCGCCACCGGCGGTCGCATTGGCCAAGGCGGCACTGTTCACACCAGGCAGCCCGATGAAGCTGCCGATACGGTACACCAAGAGCAGGCCGAGCGTAATGAGGATCCGCTTGCGCAGCTCTTCGATGCGCCAGATGTTCTTGATCGTGTCGATCAGGTTCTTCATCCTTAGCGGTTGACGGTCTCTACTTTTCCTCCCTTCGCTTCGATGGCGCTCTTGGCGGTGGCGCTGAAGGCATGGGCCTTCACATCGTACGCACCCTTGAGCTCGCCACGACCCAGGATCTTCACCAGGTCGTTCTTGGCGATCAGGCCGTTCTCACGCATCACCTGCGGATCGATGGCCTTGACCCCGTGCTTGTCCACCAAGGCCTGAAGCGCATCCAGGTTGATGCCCTTGTACTCCACTCGCGTGGGGTTGGTGAAGCCGAACTTGGGAAGACGACGCACGAGTGGGGTTTGACCACCTTCGAAGCCACGACGACGGTTGTAGCCCGTGTCGGCCTTCTGGCCCTTATGGCCCTTCGTGCTCGTACCTCCACGACCGCTGCCTTGGCCGCGACCGATGCGCTTCTCCTTCTTGGTCGCCCCTTCTGCGGGCTTCAATTTGCTCAGGTCCATGGGTTCTCTCTTCGTTAGGGGATCAGGCCTGCTCCTGGACGTTCACCAGGTGCTCCACTTTGGTGACCATGCCGCGGATCTGCGGCGTGGCCTCGTGCTCCACGCGTTTTCCGATGCGTCCAAGGCCTAAGGCCTTGAGCGTATCCTTCTGGCGCTTGGGGCACTTGATCTGGCTTCCCGTCTGGGTGATGATCAGCTTGCTCATGGTTCTCATCGCCGGCGGTACCGGCGCGTGTAGATGCCTTATCCGTTGAATACTTTATCCAGATTCACTCCGCGCTGTGCAGCGACACCGGAAGCGTCACGCATGCTCGTCAGAGCTTCGATCGTGGCCTTCACCACGTTGTGCGGGTTACTGCTGCCCTTGCTCTTGGCGAGCACGTCGGTCACACCCACGCTCTCCAGCACAGCGCGCATCGCACCACCGGCGATCACACCTGTACCATGAGCGGCAGGCTTCAACAGCACTTGCGCACCGGCGTATTTGCCTTCCTGCATGTGGGGAATGGTCCCTTTGCGCACAGGCACTTTCACCAGGTTCTTCTTCGCGTCGTCGATGCCCTTGGCAATAGCCTCCTGCACTTCCTTCGCTTTGCCAAGGCCGTGGCCCACTACACCGTTCTCGTTACCCACCACCACGATGGCGGCGAAAGTGAAGGTGCGACCACCCTTGGTCACTTTGGTCACACGGTTCAATGCCACGAGCTTGTCCTTCAGCTCGAGATCACTGCTCTTGACCTTATTGAGGTTCGTTACTGGCATGGGGTCGTTTGGATCAGAAGTTCAGACCGGCCTCGCGGGCGGCATCGGCCAGCGCTTTCACGCGGCCATGGTACAGGTAACCATTGCGGTCGAACACGACCTTCTCGATGCCGGTGGCCTTGGCCTTCTCGGCGATGGCGCGGCCGACCAGCTTGGCCTGCTCCACACCGCTCGCTCCATGAGCCTGCTTGTCCTTCAGGCTCGATGCGCTCAGCAAGGTCCTGCCCTGCTGGTCGTCGATCACCTGAACGTAGATGTCCTTGTTGCTGCGATATACGGTCAGACGGGGACGGTCCGGGGTGCCCTGCACCTTCTTGCGGATCGTGCGCTTGATCTTCTCGCGACGAATGTTCTTGCTGAATGCCATGGTCGTCCAGATTATTTGCCGGCGGCTTTACCAGCCTTGCGGCGAACGTTCTCACCCACGAAGCGCACACCCTTGCCTTTGTACGGCTCAGGTTTGCGAAGACCGCGGATCTTGGCCGC
>JADZGG010000398.1 GCA_020854015.1 Flavobacteriales bacterium | reverse complement strand
TAGCCGATCGCGGCCGGAATGGAGCTTCCGACGATGTCGGTGGGCTTGGGCAAATGCGTGTCGTACATCGCCACCCCATCGTGGTGCGTGGTGGTGATCACGGCATACTTCGCACCGCTGCGCTGGATCAGGTCCGCCCACGCCGCCGGATCGTACTTGCTCGCGGTGAAGCCATCGAGCTGCCTCATGTAGTCCGCGTGGCTCATCTTCTTGTTGAAGAAGGCCCAACTCTCATCGACGCCCTTCACGCTGTATATGCCCCAATGGATGAAGATGCCCAGCTTGGCATCCGCGAACCATTGCATCTTGCCAGCAAGGCTGTCCGCTACGATCGGCTTCTGCGCGTTCGATCCTCCTGAGGCGAACAGCAGCAGGAAGGCGAGAACGGAACGGCGCATGCTCAGTGGTGTGTGGAAGCTTCCTTCAATGAGCACTGCCAGTTCCAGGCGTCAAGCAGTGCGGAACGCAGATCGTGCTTGCAGTTCCATCCCAGCACCTCGCGGCTTTTGGCGTTGTCCGCCCAGATGGCCGCCACGTCCCCGGCTCGCCGAGGGCCCTGCACCTTCGGGACTTGCTGGCCCGTGACCTCTTCGAAGAGGTCCACCACCTGCTTCACCGAATGGCCTTCGCCAGCGCCGAGGTTGAAGGCCTCGCACAAGGGGGCCGCTCGCTCCTTCATCCAACGCATGGCCATCACATGGGCGCGTGCCACATCCAATACATGCAGGTAGTCGCGCACACAGGTGCCGTCCGGAGTGTCGTAATCGTTGCCGTGTATGGTGAGCTGCTTGCGCAGTCCGGCCGCCGCTTGGGTGATGAAGGGCACCAGGTTCCCCGGAACGCCGATGGGCAGCTCGCCGATGTGCCCTTCGGGGTGCGCACCGATCGGGTTGAAGTAGCGCAGCAGTACGGCCTTCAAGGTGTGGTTGGCCCGAACGGCGTCGCCGATCATGCGCTCACCGACCACCTTGGTGTAACCGTACGGCGAACTGGCGCTGTGGTCAGGGGCATGCTCGCTCACCGGCATGTGCGCCGGCTGACCGTAGACCGTGCACGAGGAGGAGAAGACCAGGTCCTGCACGCCACGCCATTGCATCACCTGCAGCACGTTCACCAGAGAACCGACGTTGTTCTCGTAATACTTCAGCGGCTCGGCCACGCTTTCGCCCACCGCCTTGTACGCGGCGAAGTGGATGACGCCATGCACCTCCCCTTCGATCTTGAACACCTCGTGCAGCCGCTCCAAGTGCAGGCAGTCCACCGAATGGAAACTCGGCAGTTCGCCCAGCAGCGTGGCCAGACCCTTTAGCACGTTGCGGTGCGAATTCCGGAGGTCGTCGACGATCACGGGGGTGAACCCGGCTTTGGCCAGTTCCACCACCGTATGCGAGCCGATATAGCCCGCCCCGCCGGTCACGATCACCTTGCGCATGGAGCCGCAAGATAGCCCGCCGCTCAAACCCGCGTCCGTTCCCCTCTCGTTGCGCACCTTCGCGACCGGAATGCGCCTTCTTCGCCCCAGCAGCCTCGCCATCGCCCTGGTCCTTGCGGTCACCGCCACACTGTCCGTGCAGTGGCTATGGAAAGGCACGGATGGCCAGGGGTGGAAGGAGATCATCCGAAGCGATGCGAAGGGCTACTACGGCTACCTGCCCGCCACCTTCATCCGCCACGACCTGGGCCACGAACCTTTCGTCCACGAGTTCATCTTCGAAACGCCTGACGGAACGCTGAACAAGTACTTCTGCGGGGCTTCGCTGATGATGATGCCCTGGTGGGCCGGTGGACATGCCCTCGCACTGTTGGACGATGCAGCGTCCGACGACGGCTACAGCCATTACGAATACAAGGCCATCAGCGTGGGCGTGTGGGTGTACCTGCTGCTCGGCCTGTTGATGCTGCGCGCGCTGCTGGTGCGCTTGGGTGTTCGCGAAGCGGTGATCGTCTGGCTCATCCTATCGCTCGGCCTTGGCACAACGTTGCTGCAATACGCCAGCCAACAGCCTGCGTGGACGCACGTGTTCTCGTTCTGCTGCATCAGTGGCTTCCTCTTGTTGGTGCGGAAGCTCGGCGACGGTGACGACATGCGCTGGCTACTGCCGACAGGGCTCGTGTTCGCGCTGATCCTGCTGATCCGTCCGGTGAACGCCACCTTGCTCCTTGCAGTGCCCATCGTGCTGGGCAAGGACACCTGGCCCACCTTGAAGCGGCTGTTCCAGGCGAAGAGCCTGTTGGTGCTCGCGCTGCTCCTGGGCTTCGCGGTGCTCTTCATCCAGCCGCTGTGGTGGCATGCGCAGACCGGCCACTGGTTCGAGTGGGGCTACCGCGGTGAAGGTTTTCACTGGGGCCGACCGGAAGTGTTCAAGGTGCTCTTCGGCTTCCGGCGTGGGCTGTTCCTGTGGACGCCGTTCTTCCAGCTCGCCTTGCTCAGCGCTTTGCTGCTGTGGAAACGTGACCGTGTGCGCAGCCTGAGCGCATTGGCCTACTGGGGTATCAATGTGTACATCATCAGCAGCTGGTGGATCTGGTACTACGGCAGTGGCTTCGGCAGCCGCGTGTTCATCGACCACTACCCGGTGCTGGTGCTGCCTCTGGCGTTGGTGTTGCAGCAGTGTGTCGGACGAAAGTGGCTCTGGGCGCGTGTGTTCATGGGTGCTTGCATCGTGCTGCACCTTCTTCAGTTCACGCAATACCACCTGAAGATCATCCACCACGAGAGCATGGACCGCCACAAGTACGCCTACACCTTCCTGCGTTTCGGGGCGAAGTACCGCGACTGCCTCGGTGGCAACCACCAAGCTCCGCCCTTCAACCCGAACGGCATGTCGATGGTACTGGAGGAGCGCGACGGTCTGGAGCACGACATGCGCTTCTGGCATGGCGGCACGGTGGACGTAAGGCCCGAGGCGAAGAGCCAACATCACGTCTGCATCCTTACCCCTGACATCGAGTTCGGCCGCACGTTCGAGGTGACCACCAACGACCTGCCCACCTGACGCTGGCTCTACCTGGAGTTCAGCATGGAGCGTTACGAAACGAAGGCCGGCGATTCACACGGCGCACAAGGCGTCACCAGCGTGGAACATTCGGACGGTTCCTTCAGCTTCTACGACCCCTTCCACATGAACCCGATGCCGGGGCTAAAGGATGGCGTGTGGGAGCACATCGAATACCGCATCCCCGTGCCGCCGCTGGAACCGGGTGACAAGCTGAAGTTCTACCTCTGGAACCAGTACCACGACGCCACCTTCCTGCTGGATGACCTGCACATGAAGGTCTTCGCCGTGAACCCATACTGAACAAGAGGCCACTCCTGCCACCTGCCCCTGCTCCTGCCTCCTGAATCCGTGGGCCCAGCAGGATTTGAACCTGCGACCAAGGGATTATGAGTCCCCTGCTCTGACCGCTGAGCTATAGGCCCGGTCTGTCGGTTCTGCACCGAACGGCGCCAAAAGTAGGCCGCACGGTAGTTTCGCAGCCCGTGAACAAGACCATCGACACCCTTTTGCTCGATCTGGGCGGCGTGCTCATCGACGTGGACTACCAGCGCACGGCCCGCGCTTTCCATGCCCTGGGCTTCGACGACTTTGAGGCGCAGTTCAGCAAGGCGAAGCAGACGCCCCTCTTCGACCGCTTTGAAGTGGGCGCCCTCAGCCCTGCGGAATTCCGAGACGGTGTGCGGGAGCTCTTTCGGCCCGACCTCACCGACCGCGAGATCGACGCCTGCTGGAACGCCATGCTCGGCTCCATCCCGCCCGCCCGCATCGAACTGGTGAAGGCCCTGGGTCAGCGGTACCGCCTGCTGCTGCTCAGCAACACCAACGCCATCCACGTGCCCGCCTTCCACGCCATCATCGCACAGGAGAACGGCATACCGGACTTCAAGACGCTATTCGAAGGCGCCTATTACAGCTGTGCCATTGGCCTGCGGAAACCCGACGCCGAGGCCTTCCACTTCGCGCTCGCCCGTCACGGCACTGAACCCGAACGCACCCTCTTCATCGACGACAGCATCCAGCACGTGGTGGGTGCCCGTCATGCTGGCCTGCACGCCGAGCACCTCGAATTGGCGCACGAGGATGTGCTAGGGCTGGTGGACCGACTGGGGCTGCTGGGTTAAGAAGGCTCAACCTTTCTTCTTGGGCCGCTTCGCCTTGGGCAAAGGCAAGGCCTCTCCGATCCGCAGCAACAGGCCGGCCAGCGTGCGCTCCGCCGCGATCACATCCTCCGGGACCAGGTAGTAGTCCTTGGAGCCCGGATAGGCCGGTGCCCGTTCGCAACGCCCCTCCAGCGTAGCGCTCTCCGGCATGATCTTCACGAAAAGCTGGTCGTCGCAGATGAAGGCCACCGGCTTGCCGTCGGCATACAGGGCGAATTCCCCGAACATGGGCTTCACGCTGAACCGGTCGGGCAGGCCCAGCTGCTCGAGGATGAAGGCGGCGGTGTCTTTTCGGGTGGCCATGGCAGTGCGCATAGGAGAGATAGATCACTCTTTCAGGAACCGGACCCGCAACCGCTCACTCCCTTGCACGGCGTTCAACACATAAGCACCGCGTGGAAGCTGCGCAACTGAGAACGGACCGGGAGCGATCCGCATGCGCATCACCTCGCGCCCCAACGCATCGGTTATGGTGATGTCAGCGAACGCTGAACCGTTCCGCGAACGGAGGGTAAGCATGCCTGTGGTGGCGGTCGGCACCAGCGAAAGCGCGTCCATGTTCGCGGACTCGTCTACCCCGTTGCCCGGCACGGCAGGCACATAGAGCGTGTCGCAGATCACCTGGCAGCCGCTGTCCGGTGCGAAACACACCCGGTAGTAGCCCGTGTCCAGTCCGGTCCAAATGGCATCCGTGACCCCGGAATACTGAGCAACAATGCTGGAACCGTTCAATCCTTCGTAGAGCACCGCTGTTCCGGTCACCGGACCGTAGATCGGGTAAAGCTCTGTGGTGTCAGGAACAGCTTCGATAAGCTCGACACTACCTGTGTTGAAGCCCGGCACCGAACCGGTGACCGCTGTGTCCAGGATCAGGTTGGCGTTGTTGTGGGCGATGAAGGACTGTTGCGTGAAATCCACTTGACCAACACAGGCGGAATCCACCAAGCGCACCCAATAGGTGTGTCCGCAGGGGATCGGAAAAAAGGCCAAAGAGCCGGGAGCACACCAATGGTCATGACAACCGATGCACGGGTCCTGGATCAGGTTCACGCTGTCCTGCACCAGATACACTTCCGTGTCCGTCTGAGGAACACAACAGGGGCCGATCGTGCCGGAGAAGCTACAAGACTGGATGTCGAGGCCCGCGACCATCCCGTACACGAAGTTCTGGGAGAGCCCCGCGAATTGAAGATCCAATTCCCACTCGACGGAATTGATCGATCCATTGCCTGCTTGCATCACCGCTCCGTTCAACCACGCTTGATACGTATATACCCCGGGTGGCCCTTGGCAGACCCCTACATCACCGTTGGACCAGACCACACTATCCGGCCAAGTACCTGAGCACCCACCCAAGTACAACATGCCACTGCACACGCCGGGCATCTCATCGGAGATATAGAGCGTGCACTGGCCGGACGCTTCGCCTGCGCTCCAGAAAAGACCGAAGGCGAGTAATGTTATCGACCCGGTTCCGTGCATGCCAATGTTCATAGGGCTTCCTTCTGATCATAAGACGTTCAGCCGTCCGCGCAGATGCCTGTCAGAAACCCGCATCCTGCGTCAGCTCTACGAGCACGCCGTTGGCGCTCTTGGGGTGTACGAAGCACACCAGCTTGTTGTCGGCGCCGCGCTTGGGCTCTTCGCTCAGCAGGGTGAAGCCTTCGGCCTTCAACCGCGCCATCTCGGCCCGGATGTCCGCCACTTCGAAGGCCACGTGGTGGATGCCTTCACCGCGCTTGTCGATGGCCTTGGCAATGGGCCCGTCCGGACGGGTGCTTTCCAACAGCTCGATCTTGTTGTGGCCTACCTGGAAGAAGCTGGTGATCACGCCTTCGCTCTCCACCGCCTCCCGCTTGTAGGGGGCCACGCCCAGCAACTTGGTGTAGACGTCTTCAGCGGCGCTCAGGTCCTTCACGGCAATGCCGAGGTGTTCAATGCGGATCATGGATATGGGATGGGATGCCGCAGAGGCGCGGAGACGCAAAGGAACACCGTGCAACAATGTCTCGCGATGAGCTTGTCGTGCCGAAGCCTTGAGAAGCGCAGAGCCCTGAACGAAGAAAGCCCCCCATTTCCGGGAGGCTTTCAAGTGGAGGAACGATCGATCACTTCTTGATGAAGGTCTCGCCGGTCTTGTTGTCGTAGTTGAGGTAGTAGAGGTCCTTCTTCAGGTTCACCACATCCACCGTGTTGGCGTAGCCACGCTTCACGATGTTGCCGTACTGGTCGTAGATCTCGTACAACGTCGCGGCGCTGAAGGTGATGATGTCCTTGGGCTTGGTAGGGCCCCAGGTGACGGCCGCTACCGAAGCATCCGTATAGGTCACGTTCTGGCCCATGCGGGAACGCTTGGTGAGGTCGCTCTGACGTACGCGGTAGGTGTTCTCGCCGCTGTGGGGGGTCACTTTGAACTCGTAGGTGTGCTCACCGGGAGTACCGACGCCCATCACTTCACCCACCTTCACCCACTTGTTCCAACGCTTCTGTTCCACAACGAACGGCAGCTCACCGGTCTCATTGGTGGATACCCATGTGTAGGTGCCGCCGGCCTTCACTTCCTGCTTCACGATGTCGAAGGTGCTCTTGGGACGCAGCACTTCAGCATTCAGCACCACAGGCGTGCAACCGTCCTTGTGTTTGATCTTCACCACCACCGGTGCGCCGATCTTCAGGCCGAAATTGCCCAGGTCGACCTCAAAAGCGCTGGAGTTTATCTCGTCCGTGGCGATCTGGTCGTTCACGGTGACCTCAAAGACGCAAAAACCGACCCCGGCTTCAGAGAAGGGGTTCTGCACGAAGAGGTTCTTGCCCTGGTAGTTGCCTTCCAGCACGATCACCCCAGCCATGGTGTAGAGGCTGAGAAGGAAAGCCAAGGGGAGTGTAAGGTGGCGCATCGTGTTCGGTCTAAGGCGCAATGATAAGCACTGAAATAGGGTTTTCCGCTGTCCGTGGACCGGTCTACGCATCTGAGCGTCAGAGGTTGCACCAGCGCCAGGCAGCCCCGGAACAGCCCCGGTCAATGTGCGAAGGCCTTCACCCCGGCCGTTACCAGCACCCGCAAGTGGTTCTCCGCGGGTGGGATGGGGCAGGAATACTTCCCCCCGTATGCGCAGTAGGGATTGTAGGCCTTGTTGAAGTCCAGTTCCACCGTTGGGCCCAGCGGGCCGGTCAGGTCCAGATAGCGGCCCCCGCCGTAGGTAGCCTCCCCGTTGGTGAGGTCGGTGAAGGGCACGAAGAGGTAGTTGGCGTACTCCGGTTTCGCGCTCAACTGGGGACTGCGGTACAGCGTAAGCCGCTGCTTCTTGCCCTCCAACCGGAACTCCAAGGTGCCCACAGGCTGGTAGGTGGGCAGACGGTCGGTGGTGGTGCGCATCTGGAACTCCTTGCCCAGCTTGGCCTTGAAGGTGGCCATGACCCGGAAGCGGGCATCCGGCGCGAAACGCTCCAACTCGGTGAAATGGGCCCGGGCCTCGGGCGGCAGCGGGGTGGTACTGGAGTCCCGGTACTCTGTGTTCATCCGGCCCCAATAAGCCTCCAAGCTGTCCAGCCAGATCGGGTCCGGGACCTGTGCCTGCGCACCACACGCCCACACCAGCAGGAAGAGGGCCAGCGCAGAACGCATCAGGCCGGCTGCTTGGCGGAAAGGGAGGCCGCCATGCGCTCCACATCCTGCTCGTTGAAGCGCAGTTCCGGGATGTCCTCCACCACGAAGCTGCGGTCGCCGACCTTCAGCACTTGGAGGTAGTGGATGTACACGAGCGAAGGGTCGTCCGGGAACTCACTGCGGTACACCAGCAGCTCCGGTGTCTCTTTGATGATGGTGTTCTTCCGCAGCAGGTCGCGGTCCAGGTCAGCCTTCTTCCGGGCTACGTCCCCGGGCTCTTCCACGATGGTGAGCCCGAAGTGCTCCCCGGCCCGTACCTCCAAGCGGCCGATCTCGTCCTTCCACACCACCTGCGGTTCAGCTCCACCCAACAGTTGCTTGTCCGGCGCCATCAGCATCAGTGGTAGATCGTGTGCGGCCAGGTCCACGGGCGTACTGGTGGAGGGTACCGGAGCTGTGGTGGTGCTGTCCGTGCCGGCGGTGGTGTCCGTCGCCGTGCTTCCGCCGCCGCAGGCGCTGAGCGACAGGACAAGGGCCACGAGGAATGCATGTTTCATGGACGCGAAATTCCGCGTTCCGAGGTCAGAACGGACACCCGGCGTCCGCCGAGTTTCAACGGGCCGCTGTCAAGGCAGCTGCTGGGTGCGGATGGCCGTGGGCACCACCCCGCCGATGTTCACCAGGATCGGATCACGGTCATTGCCTCCACCGGTGTACTGAACGATGCCGCTGAGGTTCACGTCCTCCACGAAGTAGCCGGCCAGCGTGGCGGTAGGCACAACACCACCGATGCGCGAGAGGATCGGGTCCCGGTCGTTGTTGCTGCCGGTGTACTTCAGTTCGGTATCGAAGACCACATTGCCCGCCCACATCACCTGTACACCGCTCACGTCCTTGCGGGCCGCTGTGCCGTAGGTGAGCGTGCTTGAAAGGGTCAGGTCCACTG
>JADZGG010000397.1 GCA_020854015.1 Flavobacteriales bacterium | reverse complement strand
TCAGCGATCACCTTCCAGCTGCCGCAGTCCAATTCGGTGCGCATCATGCGGACCCATTTGGTGGGGCTGATCAGGATGCCACTTTCCTTGCTGCCCACCTCGCTGAGCACGGTGCGATCCTTGGCGAGGGCACTGATGTACTTGCACTTCTCGGCGTGCGGGAGGTTGATGGACCCATCGCTCACCTCTGCCGTATCCAATTCCAGGTCGTCCAGCAGCTTCTGGTAATCCTTGAACATGCCGCGGGCGATGAAGGCCTCGAACAGGGTGCCACCGAGGTAGACCCGCATGTTCGCCTTCTTGTACAGGGCGATCTTCTCCTTCAGCCGGGGCATCACGTAACTGGTGCCGAAGCCGATCTTGATGATGTCGACCAGATGACCGCTGGCATCCACCAGGTCCTCGGCCTGTCGCAGGCTCATGCCCTTGTCCATCACCATGGTCAGGCCTTCCTCCCGGGGCTTTGCGGGCCGGGCAGGGATGTTCGGGAGCTCGTAGTTCATCGGCGGTAAAGCTCCAACAAATGGAGCACTTGTGGGAGGTGGGCCGCTTCGGGGTAGTGTTCGAGCAGCTCAGCATGGCCCGCGTGGTCGGCCATCAAGGCTTCCTCCAGTTCCAACAGGGCCTGCTGTTCCCGGCCGACACGCAGCAGGTAGCTGACCATACGGTACTTGAACTTCGCGTTCAGCTTGTGCACCATCTCGCCTTCGCGGAACTTCTTCAGCGCGGCGTCCGCACCTTTCACGTTCATCAACAGGTCGGCGTGGTCCATCCAGCCTTCGAGGCTTTGTGGCTCCAGCTGGTTCACCCGTTCAAAGGCGGCCAAGGCATCGTCGTAGCGCTCAATGCGGCCCAGCGAGTTGGCATAGTAGTACCAAGCGTCCGGATTCTCGGGCGCAATACGGATGGCGGTCTCCAGGTCCTTCACCGCCTCGGGCAGTCGCTCCTGCACGTCCTTCACCACGCCACGACCGATCCAGGCATCCACCCAGTTCGGGTCCAGCGCCAGCGAACGGTCGTAGCTCAGCAAGGCATCGTCGTAGCGCTCCATCTTCTCGTAGCACTCGCCGATGTAGCTGAAGGTGACGGCCTGGGGTCCATCGAACTCCAGCGTTTCCTGGTAGCAGTCGATGGCGTCCTGGTAGCGGCCCATGAGCAGCAGGGTGCGGGCCTTGCTGAAGTAGGCGCTGCTGAAGCGGTCGTCGATGGCCATGCACAGGTCGAGGGCCTCGAGGCTCTCTTCCCAGCGTTCCATCTGGGCGAAGGCGTTGCCCAGGTTGTACCAGGCCACGAAGGCGTAGGGGTGCTGGTCGGTGAAGGCCTTGAAGTAGCCGATGCTCGCTTCCACGGCATTGGCCAGGTCGAAGCAATAGGCCAGCTCGTACAGCACGGCTTCGTTCTCGGGGTTCAGGTCCACCGCCTTCTTCAGGCAGCTGATGGCCTCGTCGAACTCCTCCAGGTTCTCGTGCTCGAAGGCCAGGTCCAGGTAGATCTCGTCCAGGCCCTCGTCCGCCAGCTCCAAAGCGCGCTTGTAGTGGTCCACGGCGCGGCGGTAGTTCCGCAGCTGGCTGTAGATGCTGGCCTTGTGCAGGTGGATCTCCTCGTTGAAGGGTTCCACCTGTTCAATGGCGTCGAGCACCTCCAAGGCCTTGTTCAGGCGACCGCTGCTCATGAGCACCTGGGCCTCGCAGAACTGCAGGTCCAGTGCACCCGGGTGCAGCTGCTTGGCGAAGTCGAGCACCTCGCGGGCCCGTTTCGTCTCGTTGTTCTCCAAGTAGTGGTCAATGATCAGCTCGAACTCCTCGACGTCGAAGAACTGCTGGGCATTGCGACTGCGCATGGCCTCATACCGCTGGACACAGGCGCGCTGGTCGTCGCGGTCGGGCAGGGGTTGGTTGCCTTCGTTCATGCAGGGTGCAAAGGTCTTCCAAAATTAGCCATCCGGGTAGGGGGGCGGCGGGGGTGAAAATGTGTTATGAACAGCCCCCGGGGGATCCGCCCTCCCAAAGCGAAAGGGGACCCTCCCTTGCGGAACGGTCCCCTTTCAGGTGGAAGGTGGAAAGACCTACTTCACGAACTGCTTGGTGCCGAGGGACACGCCGTCCGCACGCAGGTTGATCAGGTACACGCCGGCCTGGTAGGCGGACACGTCGAGCTTCACTTGGGTGTCGTTGCCCACGGTCACATTGTTCACCACGCGGCCGGTGGCGTCCATGATGATCAGGTTGTCGATGCCGAGGGTGGAGGCGCTCAGGTCCACATTGAGCAGATCACCGGCAGGCATGGGGTACAGGGTCACATTGTCCAGTTCGGTCGTTTCCTCCGCAACGCCAACAGCGTTCAGGGTGATGATCCCGTTGATCGCAGCCACCATCTGGTTGTAGTTCTGGTCGTAGATGTCCGCGACGATCTCCTTGTCCGAAGGCCGGATCAGGCTGACGGTGGGGAAGCCCAAGGGCCACCAGATGCTGCCGTTCAACGAAAGCGTGGTCTCGTTCACCACGGGGTACTCGGTGCCGGTCAACCAGTCGCCTTGCGTGGCGCCGGTGAGGCCTTGCAGATCAGCCAAGGTGGTGCTGGCGTCGGCCTCATAGAACAGTACGCGGATCTGGTCGGTGCCATCGGGACCGTAGTTGGCGTACAGCTGCTCCAGCGAGCCGCTCTGGTGCAGGTTCCAGCAGGGTCCGCACCAGGTGGCGGAGCAATCCACGATCACCACCTTGCCGGCGTTCAGCCAGCTGTAGAGGTTGTGGCTGGCACCGTCCAGGTCGGTGACGGTGAAGTCGGGAGCGGTGCCCATCTGGGCGACCGAACTGAGGCTGAGGCTGAGGGCGACGATAGGGAGTAGGCTTCGTTTCATGGTTCGCAGGTTGTTGATGGCTGCAAAGTAGACGGCTTGTTCGTCGCCTGCGGTGTCTGGACACGTCCATTCTTGGAGGGCCGGTCGGTCCGTAGGGTCGGATGGGGAGCTGCGCAGCTGGTCACAGTCCCCTGTTCATCGTCGCCGGTCACAGGGTACCCTGGGGAAGGTTCCTGCCTCCACCTTTGCCTTCCTACTCCAATTCGGCGGTCCAACCGCTCAGCCCATGACACTCATCCGCTCCATCTCCGGCATCCGCGGCACCATCGGCGGTGCGCCTGGCGAAGGCCTTTCGCCCCTCGACGTGGTCCGCTACACGGCCGCCTTCGGAACGCTGATCAAGCAGCAGAGCGGGAAGACCGCCCCCAAGCTCATCCTGGGCCGCGACGCTCGCCTCAGCGGTCCCATGGTGGCCGACCTGGTGCGGGGCACGCTCGTTGGCCTCGGCTTCGAGGTCATCGACCTGGGGCTGGCCACCACGCCCACGGTGGAGATGGCGGTGCCCGGCGAAGGTGCCGACGCCGGCATCATCCTCACCGCCAGCCACAACCCCAAGCAGTGGAACGCGCTGAAGCTGCTCAACGGCAAGGGCGAGTTCATCAGCGCGGCCGAGGGGGCCGAGGTGCTCCGCATCGCCGAGACCGAGGCCTACCGCTTCGCCGAAGTGGATGAACTGGGTTCGGTCCGCACCGATGACAGTTGGACCAAGAAGCACATCGACGCCATCCTGAAGCTCGACCTCGTGGACGCCAAGGCCATCGCGGCCGCCAAGTTCAAGGTGGTGGTGGATGCCGTGAACAGCGTGGGCGGCGTGGCCGTGCCGCAGCTGCTGGACGCCTTGGGCGTGGAAACGGTGAAGCTCTACTGCGAGCCCACCGGCCAGTTCCCCCACAACCCCGAGCCGCTGCCCGAGCACCTCACCGACCTCTGTGCGGAAGTGGTAAACCAGAAAGCCCACCTCGGGATCAGCGTGGACCCCGACGTGGACCGCCTGGCGCTCGTCTGCGAGGACGGCAGCCTCTTCGGCGAGGAGTACACCCTGGTGGCCTGCGCCGACCACGTGCTGGCCCACCGCCCGGGCGACACGGTGAGCAACCTCAGCAGCACACGCGCCCTGCACGATGTGGCCGTCC
>JADZGG010000396.1 GCA_020854015.1 Flavobacteriales bacterium | reverse complement strand
GGATCACGAGCCCATGCCGGGGTGAACGGCAGATGAAGGACGAGAGCCGGGGATGAAGGTCCGCCCTCCCTTCCGAGCCTGAAGCCGATCCTCGCGCTGTTGGTGGTCCTCGTGTGCCTCGCCTCCTGCGCGGAACCGGACAAGGCTCCCAACGCGGAGGTCCCCACCGTTTCCACACCAACACCCCGGCCCGCACCACCCGACAGCGCCGCGCTTGCCGAACGCCTGACCAAAGCGCCCCAGGACACCGAGCAGATCAGCCAGTACATCCGCCGGATGTTCCAGGACCGGGACGGGAACATCTGGTTCGGCACCACCGGCGATGGCGTGGCGCGTTGGAACGGAGTCTCACTCACCTACTTCACTGTGGCAGAAGGCTTGAGCGGCAACTGGATCTCGTCGATCACGCAGGATGCACAAGGGGACGTCTGGTTCGGCACGGGGGGCGGTGTTTCACGGTACAACGGAAGCAACTTCGCCCGCTACACCACCAAGGATGGGCTGGCCAGCGATCAGGTCTGGTGCATGCTGATCGACCGGTCCGGCAGTATCTGGATCGGCACCGAAGAAGGGGTCTCCCGTTTTGACGGTAGGAAGTTCACCTCCTTCCCGATCCCGGCTGCGGACCTGAGCAAGTTCCCGTACTACAAGTACCCCAGGCAGATCAACGCAATCCTCCAGGACAAGGCCGGGAACATCTGGTTCGCCAGCAACGGAGGCGGGGTCTACACGTACGATGGGAAGACGCTCACCAACCTCTCGGAGCAAGATGGGCTCTGCAACAACTTCGTGCAGAGCATGCTTGAGGACCGCGCTGGGAAGATCTGGTTCGGAACACGGTACGGAGGGCTTTGCAACTACAACGGCAAGGCCTTCACCAGCTTCACCCGGAACGAGTTGAATAGCGATCACATCTGGACGCTTCTGCAAGATCGGTCCGGCGCTGTTTGGGCCAGCGCAGATGGCTACGGCCTGTGCAGCTACAGTGGGAAAGCGTTCACGTGCTTCTCTGAACGCGACTGCGCTGCTCTCAATAACGTCCAAAGCCTGCTGGAGGATGCCAGCGGACAGCTTTGGGTGGGCACGTCGAGCGGTGTGTATCGCTACAGCAATGGCCGGTTCACCAACTGGACGAAGGTGTACGCTGTGGGGGGCTAAGGCGAGTGCCCGTGCATGTCATTGCTAAATTGCCCATTCAACACACGGACCATGAGCGCGCCCACCCCTTACCTGAATTTCCCCGGCACTTGCGAGGAGGCCTTCAACTTCTACAGGTCGGTCTTCGGCGCCGAGCTCAGCTACATCGGCCGGTTCAAGGAAATGCCGCCGGAATACAAGCTTGCCACGGAGCACGCCGAGAAGGTGATGCACGCAACATTGATGTTGAACGGCCAGCCCTTCCTGATGGGCAGTGATGCACTTGAAGGCTTCGGTCCTCCCTTCAACGCGGGCAACAACGTGCACCTCTCGCTCGATCCTTCGAACGAAGCGGAGGCGAAGAAGTGGTATGATGCGCTTCGAGAAGGCGGAACGGTGGCCATGGAACTGACGCCCACGTTCTGGGCCAAGCTTTTCGCGATGGTGCGCGACCGTTACGGCATCCACTGGATGATCTCGTACGGACAGCCGTAGGTGTCGAGTCCGTGCGGCAGCGCCTCTTCCCCGCGGATGTTGCTGCTTCACATAGGTTTGAAGTCTGAACGTGCATCCTATGCGTCTGAAACACCTTCTATCGTTCGTGCTGTTGTTGGTCTTCAACCGCACACACGCGACCACCTACTACGTGAACGCCGGGGCCACCGGCACCAATACGGGGTTGAACTGGACGAACGCCTTCACCGATCCGCAGCAGGCCTTGAGCATCGCCATACCCGGGGATGAGGTCTGGGTGGCTGCGGGGCAATACAAGCCGACCAATACGACCAGTCGCACCGTAGCCTTCGTGCTGCGTAACGGAGTGAACGTGTATGGTGGCTTCGCTGGATCGGAGACGAGCCTTGCACAGCGGGACATCGCCAGCAACCCGACCGTGCTGAACGGCGACATCGGGGCCCTAGGCGACAACACCGACAATTCCCACAACGTGGTCACAGCGAACAATATCACGACGAACATTGTGCTGGACGGCTTCCGGATCATGAACGGCTACAGTGGAAGCACCTACCGTGGTGGAGGCTTGAGCGCGACCAATTGCCTGGGCGGAAGCCTGTTGATCCGGCAATGCGCTTTCATCAACAACTACGCGACAGGCTATGGTGGAGGGCTCTACCTCGCAGCAGCGAACGTGACGGTCGATCATTGCGAATTCAATGGCAATAGCACCGACAACTCGGGCGGGGCCATCTGCGACGGGAACAATACCGGGGGCTACTCCAACCTCACCATTCTTGATTCCAAGTTCACGGGCAATGTGGCCTACAGCGGTGCCTGCCTGTACAATTCGGTGGATTATCAGAACCTCGTGATCGACCGCTGCGTGTTCACCAACAACACGTCGGACAACAGCATCATCAGGATCGAGTACTTCGAAACGGCCCGGATCCTGAACTCCTATGTGATCGGGAATTCCGTGGATGGATCCAGCAGCAACATCCTGTACGTGAACTCGATCTCGCCGACCGAGGACTTCCAGATGATCAACTGCACCATCGCGGATAATGTGAATGTCTACAGCTTCCCATTGCAGGATGAGGCGGTGCGCTTGGAGGAGACCTATCACGCCATCCACAACTGCATCATTTACGGCAACACGCGCTACGCCGGACGCCAGGTGAACACGGCACCGACCATCACCAATTCCATCGTTGAAGGCGGGCACGTCGGTGGCACCAACATCATTGACCTCGACCCCGAGTTCACCGCACCCAATGGCTCAGTGACGGCCAACTTCGATGCCACGGCCTACGACTACACCTTGCAGTTCACCTCCCCCGCGGTCAACAGTGGCGATAACGGCTTCGTGCTGCCGACGGACACGATCGACCTGGCCGGCAATACCCGGATCCAAGGCGGTTTGGTGGACATGGGCTGCTATGAGTCGGACTTCTCGGTCGGTTCGAACGCACTGAGCGATGAGGTCCCAAGCTGGTATTTCAGTGCGCAAGAGGAAGCGATCCGCTTGGTGGAAATTCCCAGGCAGCCTGACGAAAGACTCGAGGTCATTGACCTTTCGGGGCGCGTTCGCGCACGGGTCATCGTGCAGGACATCATGATCCCTCTGGATCTGCCGACCGGGCTGTATCTGGCCACACTGAACGGCTATCACACGCTGAAGTTCGTGGTGGCGGAGTGAGGGACCGTTCGCGCTGCGGATGAACCTTGCTTTCGGCTGCGTGTACCTTGCACCGATCGTTCAAAGACCCGTCATGCGTATCGCAATCCTCTTCCTGTTCGGTGGTCTTTCACCAGTCATCCTTGCCCAGAATTGGAAGTGGGCCACGGCTTTCCTTGGCACTGGCGAGATGCGTATTGAGGCGGTCACCGCGCTTGACGATGACGGGGCGTTGGTCTGCGGTGAGTTCAACGACACCTTGCGCACCGGTGCGGATACGATCGTGACGCACGGCGATTGGGACGGCTTCCTGGCGCGGCTGGACAGTTCGGGTGCCGTGCTCTGGCTCACGGCGATCGGTGGAGCCAACGCGGATGAGCTGAACGACGTGACCGTGGACGATGCAGGCAACGCCTACGCAGCCGCGACCTTCCCGGACACGGCCGACTGGAACGGAACGCCCATCCCCGGCCTTGGCTACAACGCCGTTCTGGTGAAGTTCGACCTGAGCGGCAACGTACAGTGGTTCAGTCGTGCGACCGGTGGTGCCACCTTCGGTTACACAGCTGCTGAGAACGACGGTACGATCGTGTTCGCCGGCGTGATCAACAGCAGCGCCAGCTTCAGTGGGACCACGATCACCAACAGCACGGGCATTTACAACACCTTCGTTGCACGCTACAACAGCGCCACTGGCACACTGATCGATGTGGGCACCGTGAGCAGCAGCACCGGCGACTACGGACCACGCGGCATGGACGTGGACGGCGATGGCAATGTGTACATGACCGGCTACAGTCGGCCGAGCGCCAATCCTTATGTGGGCAGCTTCATGCGGAAGATCGCCTACGGCAGCGGCACCAATTGGGCGGTGACCGTGTCCTCGAGCTTCAACGACATCAACGGCCGTGACGTGTCCGTGGCGCCGGATGGTTACAGCTATTTCACCGGCAACATCCACGACAACGTCACGTGGATGGGCCAGTCCTTGGGTCAGTTCGGGAGGCAACGCAACGCCTACCTGGCCCGTTTCGCACCGGACGGCACCTTGGCCTGGGTGCAGCAATACGGAAGCACCAATGTGGACGAGGGCTACGGTGTGGTCGCCGACGGACTGGGCAACGCCTACTGGACCGGCCGCTTCACTGGGCCTGTGGATTTCGACACCATCACGGTACCGGGCATCGGCTTCATTTCGCAGGATGTGTTCGTGGCACGCACGGAACCTGCAGGTGGGGCGGCGTGGGTGAGCGTGGCCGGCGGCAGCGGACTGGAAGAAATGGGCCTGGCGATCGACAAGCAGGTGGGCGGCCCGGTTATCGTGGGTGGGCAGTACGCTTCGTTCCAGACCTCCTTCGGATCCACATTGCTACCTCCACCGTATGGGCAACGCTGTTTCGTAGCGTCCATGGGCGCACCGGATGATGCATTGAACACCGGGGTGCGGGCCGAAGCACCTGCCTCCACGCTTCAGCTTCATCCGAACCCTGCGCAGGACATGCTCTTCATCGCCTTGCCCGGCGCACGTGGAAGCCTGCTGTGTTCCGTGTTCGATGCGGCTGGTCGCGAAGTGCTTCGGACCACGCTGGGCGCTCCCTTCGGAACGCTTGATGTGGCTTCGCTGGCACCTGGTCTGTACACGCTCCGTTGCATGGACGAGCACGGGACGATGACCTCGCAGCGGTTGGTGGTGCAGCATTGAACGGTGCTTTCTCCAATGGCGAAGAGCCCCTTGAACATGTTCCAGGGGCTCTTCTCGGTGTTTTCGGAGTGAAGCGCTAGAACACCATCGGCTTCTGACGGCGGGTGGGCACGAGCTTACGTTCCTTGGTGATCGCCGCACAACCACCACCCTTGTCGAATGCGATGCTGCCTACAGGACCGGCATAGTCCAGACCGGCCATGTGACGTTCGGGCTCCAACACTACAGCAAAGCTGATGTGGCGCGTGTGCTGCCCAATTTCACCAGCATCGGCGAAATGGGTGTCCACAAGCACTTGCTTGGGCAGGTGGCCAGGATGCTCGAATCGAAGCACCGCATTGGCATTGATGGGCAGGTTGAGGCTGAAGCGACCGGTCTTGGAGACCGATGCATAGAGCACAGCGCCATTCACATCCGCTTCCACGGTGGTGAGGTCGAAGCTGAGGTCCTCCACGTGCAGCCAACCCGTGAGCACGACCGACTGCGCGGCTGCCGGAGGTTCCTCAGCAAACGTTGGCGTTGCGGTGGCGAAGAGCAGGGCCACCAGTGCGGCCGTAGGCAGGAGGTGCTTGCGGAATTCCATGGATGCTGGTTTTGCCATGGGATACGGGGTACCCTGCGTCAGGTTCTGCTTTTTCGACGGAGCATGGTCGCAGTGTCGGGGAACGCGCCCGAAGCAGGGTCGAACGCCAACGACGAAGACGACGAAGTACAGATACCGCTACCGCCCTTTCTCCAGTCGCTGCCAGTTCTCCTGCAACACGACGTTCGGGTCGAACGTGGGATCATTGCTCAGCAGGTAAGTGCCATCGGGTCTGGCCCAGGCGTTCTCGTAACCGGACATCAGCTCCACGCGCCCCCCTTGTCCATCCTGCCAGGCATCGACGCCACGGATGGTCCGGCTCCACGCTTCGGCGGTACGGTCATGTTCGGCCTGTCTGCCTTCCCAGTCACGCACTTGCATTTCGCCGATCTGCGTCTGGGCATCGTGCGCGATGCGTTGGCGCTCTGCGATACCGTTCTGTTCAATACGGCCGATGTTGGCGAACATGCGCTGCAAGGCGTCGGTCCACTCCGGGTTGGCCCGGAAGCTCTTCAGGATGGCCGTGAACAGGTTCTCCGCTTCCTTCTCCTTTCCCTTCGGGAATTTCAAAGAGGACTTCGTCGTGGTCTGACAGGAATAGGACGTCATCTGCCCGCCGGTGATCATGTTGGGCATGTGCGTAAGCTGCATGGTGATGGCGCACAAGGCAATTCCCGAACTCCCATCGGGAAATCGCAAAGTGGCGACGGCCACGCTCGGCCGGTACTCGATGTTGGTGATGCCCGAGCTCGCCAGCTG
>JADZGG010000395.1 GCA_020854015.1 Flavobacteriales bacterium | reverse complement strand
GGCGTAGGTAAGACACAGCTAGCCAAGGAGCTGGCCAAGTACCTTTTCGACACCGATGAAGCGTTGATCCGCATCGACATGAGCGAGTACATGGAGAAGTTCTCCGTGAGCCGTTTGATCGGTGCGCCTCCTGGTTATGTCGGCTATGAGGAAGGTGGCCAGCTTACTGAGAAAGTGCGCCGTCGCCCCTACTCCATCGTGCTGCTTGACGAGATCGAGAAGGCGCACCCTGATGTGTTCAACCTGCTGCTGCAGGCCTTGGATGACGGGCAGATGACCGACAGCCTCGGTCGTCGCATCGACTTCAAGAACGCCATCATCATCATGACCTCGAACATCGGGGCGCGTGACCTGCAGGATTACGGCAAGGGAGTAGGCTTCGGCACCACTGCCAAGGACGCCGCCAGCGACGAGAACAACCGTGGCATTGTGGAGAAAGCGCTGCGCAAAGCCTTCGCCCCCGAGTTCCTGAACCGTATTGATGACATCGTGATGTTCAACTCGCTGAAGCGCGAGGACATCCACAAGATCATCGATATCGAACTCGGCCACCTGTACAAGCGCATCAGTGAGCTGGGCTACGAACTGAAGCTCACCGACGAGGCGAAGGATTTCCTGGCCGAGAAGGGGTACGACGAGAAGTTCGGTGCCCGCCCATTGAAGCGTGCGATCCAGAAGTTCATCGAGGATCCCATGGCCGAAGAGATCATCAACCAGGCCATCGAGGAAGGTGATAAGATCAGCATCGCGCTCACCAAGGAGAAGGACGCACTTGCCATCAAGGTGGTTAAGGGCAAGAAGAAGGTCGGCAAGGGCGAAGGCACCAACGGAGACACGAAAGAACTGCCACCAGCAGGCGACACGCCGGCTTGATCAGCGACCAGTTTCAAGAAGAAGCCCCGGTCATTGATCGGGGCTTCTTCATTGATGCGATGGGAACACGCTACCAGTTCGGTCCCTCTTGGGACTTGGTGAAGCGCGTACTGAAGCCAAGGCCGATGGTGATGAACTGATAAGGTGCGCTGGGGCCATTGTCAGTACGGCCTGGATAGCTTTCCAGACAGAACAGTTCGGGCGTCATGCGGGAAGCATCATGCTCATAGCCGAGAAGCAGACCGAAGGCTAGGTTATCCGATGCATGGACGAAGTAGCTGACGTTCGCTCCCCAGAACAGACCCTGTTGAGTGTTGGGTTCAGCGCAGTTCGCGCAGTTCCAAGTGTACTTGCTGCTTCCCATCTGCGCGGCGAACTGGTAATAGGTGATCGGTCCGGTGTAGTGTTCGTATTGCAACTGCCCGTAGAAGGTCCAGCGGCGCGCATCACCAGCGATGTTCGCGGGTGCCAAGGAATTCTCGCGAAGGTCGAACAGGGACCCCTTCGCACCCACACCGAACCCCAAGCCTTGCTTCAGCACAGGCGCTTGGAACTTGAAGTCCAACTGCCCTACGGCATCCGTTACTTGCTGGTAGATCTTGTTGCCGATGGGAACGGGCAACACCAACCAGCCATGCAGACTGGGCTTCGGTCCGGGTTTGCGCACTTTCTTCTCCTGCGCATGTGCCGTGTTCGCCACCAAGAATAGGCCAAGGGCCAGCAGGAAGGACGTTCTGCTCATCGCTGTTGAAGACGGAAAACACGCACCGTTCGTTGTGTCGCCGTCGAAAGTTGGAAGAAATGCTCTCCATCCTCCAGGACAGGCAGAGGCAGTTCGAAGGTGTGCTCACCGGGCGCAAAGTTCCTGGAAGGCCAGGCGTACAGCGGGCCGTGTTCACGGTCTACAAGATGGGAATGGAGCTCCTGGTCCAACGGAACGAACACTTCCACCCGAAGCCGCATGGGGTGGTAGGCTACTTGAAGCCCGATCAGTTCGGCATGCAGCGGAGCTGGCAGGTCCTTGGCCAACACGTTCCGCTTGAAGCGGCGCAAGAGCAAAGCCACTACCAGCAAGGCCAACGACACCAGCAGGGTCAGACGTACGTTCTCGATCAAGTTCATGTTCACAGCACGATCACCCCATCGATCTCACTCGCCCCGACGTAGCGCGCGACCACATCTTCAGCGCTCATCATCACCTCACGGATCGTGAGGCTGAGGTATTTGCCGCCGCTGGAATAGCGCCTAAGGATCTCGGATTCCTGCGGGAACAATGCCGTTATCTTGTCAATGCGAGCCTGGTCGGGCTCACAGATGAACTTGAACATGTACACCGAGGGCCACTCGTGCACTTGATCCAGTCGCTCACGCAACCTGGCCTGTACTTCTTCGCTCAGCATACCTTGGCAAAGGTACCGCCGTGCGATCGAACCTTTCGGCATGAAGCGTGTACAGCCTTCCGAATGATGCCCTTCCCTCACCACCGACGCGCGTTCTGGACCGGATTGATGCTGGTATTTACCAGCGTGCTGATGGCCCAGGCCAACACCGAGGCCACCAAGGCGGATGCCCAGGTGACACAGGCCCGGGCAGCCGCTCTGGAGACCTATCAAGGTGCTTGGAACGTGAGCCAGCAGCGTGATGCCGCAGAGCTTTGGAACACCATCCGCACCGAGGAGCCAGCCAACGCTGAAGCACAGTACAACTACTTCCGCAGCACCCGCAACAGCAGCTTGGCCACGAACAATGGACGTATTCCGGCCGCTGATCAAGCCACCTTGGAAGGCGCCGCTGAGGCACTGGATCGTGTCGCACCGGGGAGCTTTGAAAGCAACATGGCCAATTTCTACCTCGGCTATCCGGATCGAGCCGCGTTCACCGAATTGGGAAAGGCTTACCAGAAGGCACCGGACCGGACCGAGCTGATCGGACCCATGATCGATCGCGCCCTTCTGGACAATGACCGGGCGTCATTGGAACGATGGACCCGCGCGCTGCGAACCCGTGGCGGGCTTGCCCCTGGATTGGTCGATGCAGCGTCGGACCTGCTGCAAAGTGTTGATGCCAACGGTATCGTGTTCACGAATGGGGACATGGACACCTACCCCGCCGTGGCGGCCCAAGTGGTCGAGCAGCAACGGACCGATGTACTGGTCGTGGACCAACGCCTCCTTGCCGATCCCGGCTACCGCGCACAGGTCTGGTCGGCCTCTGATGCTTCTGGCAGTGCGCCCGGCCCCGGTCCGACGTATGCCAAAGCCTTGTGCACCAGCACGGACCGTCCTGTGTTCTTGGCGCTCAGTCTTGATCCCAGTTGGTTCCAGGCACTACGGGGGCAACTGTACGCTTCGGGCCTGGCCTTCCGTTTGAGCAACGCACCACAGGACAATATTGCCGCATTGGAGCAACGGTGGGGCCTGTTGCGAAAGCCTGTGAACGCCGGTCCCTTGAGCCGCAACTATCTGCTACCAGCAACCGTGCTCCTTCAGCACTACCGCAGCTTGGACGATGAAGCGAACAGCAGCCGGATGGAGACTGAGTTGCGGAAGTTCGCCGAGCGCATCGGGGCCACACCGGAACTCTACAAGGCCGGTATCCTCAAGCACTGATCATGGCCTTCTTCCGAACCGACCTCAACGGCCTGAGCGACGAGCGCCTGATGGAGCTTGTGGTCCGGGGCGATGAGCGTGCGTTCGGGGCCTTGTATGACCGTTATCGGCGCAAGCTCCTCACCTACTTCCACCGCATGCTGTGGCAGGACCGGGAGCGGGCGCAGGACTTCATGCAGGACCTCTTCGCCAAGATCGCCCAGCGCCCGGAGAGCTACGACCCGGCGCGCCCATTCAGCACCTGGCTTTACAGCGTGGCCAACAACATGTGCAAGAACGAGTACCGGCGCGAGGAGGTCCGACGCACCGCTGCACCACGATTGAAGGCCGAGACCGACCACGTCCAAGCCATCCATGGGGATGGTGTGGACCGCGCCAACTTCCGCGAACGCCTGGATGTCGAACTGGACAAGTTGGACCCCGACCACAAGGCCACCTTCGTAATGCGCTACCACGAGGACCTGGCCATCAAGGAGATCGCTGTGGCCTTCGGCTGTTCGGAGGGCACAGTGAAGTCGCGCCTGTTCTATACTCTGAAGAAGCTGGCGGCCCGCCTCAAGGAGTTCGACCCCAAAGCCCTGCACCAAACTCAGGCGCCCCTAAGCGGGCGCAGCGACGATGGAACGACGTGAACATTACGACCCCGAGGACATCGAGCAGCTGCTGATGGAGCGCTCGTATGACGAACTGCTGGAGGAAGAGCGGGCCTATGTGCTACGCCACCTCAGTGGCAGGGAGGAATACGAGGCCATGCGCAAGTTGTTGGACCATGTGCAACGCTCGGAACCGGAACCGGACCTTTTGGATGCCGACCCTTCCGTGCGGGCCCATGTGATGCAGGTTTTCCGCGACCAGCGCAAGCCCCAGTGGCGGGTCTGGTTGAACAGTGTGGGCGCACTGCTGATGCCGGAGGATGCCTCCGCCATGTGGCGACCCGCCCTCGCGTTGGCCGGTCTGGCCGCCGTGATCACTACTGGTGTGTGGCTGTTCCGTTCAGGTGATAAGGCCCCCGACCAGCTCGCCGATCTCCAGAAGGTCGAACAAGCAGAACCCAATAAGCCTATCGCACCGATCGGCAACGAACCATCGGTGGATGCCCCCGCGCCCACCACGAAGAACGAACTGGCTGCACAGCATGAGCAGCTCCAAAACACGGTGAACGACGCGCAAGGAACGCTACTAGAAGAACGCAGGGAGTCTCCTGCAACTGGGTCGGCCATGGAGGAAGTTGACGACGTCGTAGTTGCTTCCGCAGAACCAGCAGCTGATGAAGAAGTCGTGTACGCGCGTAAGGATGTAGCGGCCAGCGCGGACAGGATGCGCAATGCGGACACTGTGCAGTTCGAGGACGCGGTGAAATTCACGCAGGCAGCCCCGACCGCAACGAACTCCGGCTATGTGAACAACTGGAGCCTGGCGAACGCGGACGGCACGGTAGCGCGTCAGACCGCTGTAGCGAAGGAGAAGAAAATGGAAGAAAGGCGTGCGAAGGCGGGCTCTGACCGGGAGCGCGCATCCAGCCGCAGCCTTGCGGAAGACCCAATGGCCATTGCACTGCTCAGCGCAGCGTGGTAGGAAGAAGACTCACTCGACGGTGAAGCGCTGGGTCATGCTGAAATCGCGTCCCGTCACCAGCATGGTGAGTTCCCCTTTTGGGAAAGTGCCTTTGTCCAGCCGTCGGATCAGCTCAGGCGTCATGGCCTTGCCCTCTTCGCGGTAAAGCGTGTGCCCTTCATTGTCCTTCACCTCGATCACCACATTGCCGATCTTACGGCAGCTCACGATGCTGAGGTCGATCAGAGCGGAGTTCTTGGAACAGCAGACCAGAAGCTTGGTCTCCCGGCCACAGCCCGGAGCAGCGGCCATTGCGGGCAGAGCTGACAGGAGTGAGAGGGAAAGACCGAGGAGCAGCTTGCGCGTTCTCATGCTGTAAAGTTAAGTCCGGACTTCGATGAAGTCCAGTGCCAGCCTGAGGCGGGATCTTGGAAGCCTAGGGTGTGGAGCTCAGGAAAGTCGCCTCATGCAGGCTGTTCCCTTCGGAAGTGTGCAGGGCATAGGTAAAACCCTTCACAACGCTGCAGGCACCATAGGCGCCATCCTTGCGCAAGGCGAGAAAGCCCACCTGGGTATCCTTCAATCCGGGGTTCTTGGCCAGGATCCGTTGGACCGCCTGGCGGCATGCCTCTTCAGGCTCCACCCCATGGCGCATCAGTTCCACGACCGTATGGCTGCCGGCAATGCGGATAACGAGTTCGCCGGTGCCCGTGGCGCAAGCAGCTCCAACATCGCCGTCAACGAACAGACCACCGCCGATGATGGGGGAATCCCCTACCCGGCCATGCACCTTGAAGGCCATTCCACTGGTGGTACAGCTGCCTGCCATGTGCCCACTACCATCCACAGCGATCAAGCCGATCGTGTCGTGGTTCTCCACATTGGGTGCGGGCCAATAGCGCTGCTCCTTCTTCCAATCCTCCCATTGCTTGCGCACAGCCCCGTCCATGGGAACGTTCTTCTTCGTGAAGCCGTTCTCCAGCGCCCAATGTTGGGCACCCTCACCGACCAGCATGACGTGCGGTGTGCGCTCCATGATGGCCCGTGCCACGCTGATGGGATGTTCGATCTCTTCAAGAAAGGCCACGGCCCCTGCCCTGCCCTCATGATCCTGAATGCAGGCGTCCAACGTTACGATCCCGTCGCGGTCAGGCATGCCACCCAGACCAACGCTTCGGTTGGACATATCGCTTTCCACCACGGCCACTCCGGACTCCACAGCATCCAGCACAGAGCCACCGGCATTCAGCACTTCCCAAGCTTTGGCATTGGCCGCCAATCCGTGGTCCCAGGTGCTGAGCACCACCGGTCCTTTCACGGGAAGAGCCCTGCTCGGAGGAACAGTGCTCTCTACCTCGGATTGTGCAGTGGATCCGCAGCCAGCGGCCAACGCGGCAGTGCCCAGGGCGCTCCACTTGAGGAACTGTCGGCGATCGGTCATGGTGGTAAATCGCGTCAAACGTACATCGCTGTCGCGCTCGTAACAGCGAAGGATCCTATTTTGTGCGCATGACCACACCAACAGGCCGGGCCATCGCTTGGCCAATGACCGTCCTCACCTCGCTCTTCTTCATGTGGGGTTTCCTCACGGTGATGAACGATGTGCTGGTGCCCCATTGGAAGGAGGTTTTCCAGCTCAACTACCGGCAGAGCCTTCTGGTGCAGTTCTGCTTCTTCGGGGCCTATTTCATGGGGTCCCTGCTGTACTACTTCAGATCGATCACCGGGCGGGATCCGATCCAGCGGTTCGGCTATAAGCGTTCGGCGGTGGGTGGTCTTCTGTTGTCCGCGACGGCCTGCCTGATGTTCATTCCGGCTTCGTACAGCCAATCATACTCAGGTTTCCTCCTCGCTTTGTTCATGCTGGGCCTGGGCTTCACCCTACTGCAGATCGCCGCCAATCCCTTCGTCGCCATCATTGGCAGCGCGGAAGGAGCTAGTAGCCGGCTGAACCTGGCGCAGGCCTTCAACTCGTTGGGGACGACATTGGCACCCTTGATCGGCGGTTGGTTGGTCTTTGAGCATTTCAAAGGATCAGCGGCCATCCGCTATCCGTATGCCTTCTACGCGGTCCTGTTCCTTCTGCTCGCCGTATGGGTCCATTTCTCCGCGCTGCCGGAGCCACCACGGGAGGAATTGACCAAGGGGAACGCCCTGCGACATCGGTCGCTGCGACTGGCGATGATCGCCATCTTCTGTTATGTCGGTGCCGAGGTCACCATCGGCAGCCTGATCATCAGCTTCCTGAAACTGCCCGAAGTGATGGGCCTCCCCGAAAAGGCGGCCAAGAATTACCTGAGCCTGTATTGGGGAGGCGCCATGGTGGGCCGTTTCCTGGGCGCTCTTGCCCTCAACGACCGGATGCCGCAGCGGCGGATGATGCTGATGCTTCCCGGTCTGGCCTTCCTACTGTTCGTACTGATCCTCGTGATCAACGCAGCGGGTGGTGGGCTGGGGATCGAGCACCTGTGGCCGATGTGCGTGCTCATCTTCGTGAACATGGCCGCGTTCATGGTGGCGGGTCGTCGCCCGGCCTATACCCTGGCCTTGTTCGCATCGATCGCGGCCGCACTGCTGATCACCGCAGTGGTCTTGAACGGTGCCTGGGCCATGTGGGCTTTGGTGGCCATCGGTCTCTTTAATTCGATCATGTGGAGCAACATCTTCACGCTCGGCATCCACGGACTGGGCAAGGAGGCCGGCCAGGGCTCTTCGCTCCTAGTGATGATGATCGTGGGCGGGGCGCTCCTCCCCTTCCTCCAAGGATTGGTGGCCGACGTCTTGGGCACGGAGACCAACAAGGACGCTGGCCTACAGGTCTCCTTCCTGCTCCCGGTGCTTTGTTACGCTTACCTGGCCTGGTACGGCTACAACCGCTCCCAACAATCATGATCGCAGGCATCGACATCGGGGGCACCAGCACGAAGATCGGTCTCGTGCGGGACGGGAAGGTCATCGCCACCAAACGCATTCCTACCGTCGGTGAGGATGCGCCCGGCATTCCACCAGGCTCCGCCTTCGCTGCAGCGATCATCAGCGCACTGAAGGGTCTGTGCGAGGAGCACGGTGCCGTTACGGCCTGTGGCATCGGTGTTCCCAACGGGAATCCCTTCACCGCCAGCATCGACCGGGCGCCGAACCTGCCCTGGAAGAGCGACGTGCCGCTGGCCCGCATGCTTCAGGATCGGATCGGTGTGCCTTGTGCCCTGGGGAACGATGCCAACGCCGCCGCGCTGGGCGAATGGAAATACGGGGCTGGACAAGGTTGCAACGACCTGCTCGTCGTAACGCTGGGCACAGGGCTCGGCAGCGGTATCATCGTGGATGGGAAGCTGCTATTGGGACCGTATGGCAATGCCGGCGAACTAGGGCACACCACCCTGGTGATCGATGGCCGCATGTGCACTTGCGGTCGCAAAGGCTGTTTGGAGACCTACGTAAGCATCCGCGGCATGCGACAGACCTACCTGGACTTGGCCGACAGCTCCGAACCGCTGAAAGCAGAAGGCGTGCTACCTATCGCCGAACAAGCACGCAAAGGCGAAGACGCCGCGATCCAGACCTTCCGGGATACCGCGCGCTGGCTCAGCGTGGGTTTGGTGAACGCGGTGGCCATGACCGTACCGAAGCGCATCGTTCTTTTCGGCGGCATCGCGCGCAACGGTGACCTGCTGATGGGGCCATTGAAACGACGGTTCGAAGAGGACCTGTTCTACATCTACCATGGCAAGGTGGAACTGTTGCTCAGCGCCCTGCCGGAGGATGATGCGGGGATCCTGGGGGCTGCGGCGTTGACCGAACAATAGGTGCCATTCCGCGCTGTGGGCTAGGTTTGGGGACATGCGAACCCTATCCTTGATCTATTGTCGTGCGGGTCGACCTTGTGGGTCGACGCTACAGGTGCTGGTTACCGCGCTGGTCGTAACCACAGCTCTTGATGCGAACGCGCAGGCGATCGATCGCGCCCGTGACCTCGTCAATCCCTTCATCGGTACAGGCGGACATGGCCACACCTTCCCTGGCGCCTGTGTGCCGAACGGCTTGGTGCAGTTGAGCCCTGACACACGTCCCGATGGGATGATGGACTGGGACGGCTGCGGGGGCTACCATTACAGCGACAGCATCATCTACGGCTTCAGCCACACGCACCTGAGCGGTACAGGAGTGGCGGACCTGTGCGATGTGTTGCTGATGCCCTTCTCGCATCCCTACGATGGTAGCTTCGTGCCCGATCGGTCCCGGTTCGATCATGCGAGCGAACTCGCACACGCGGGCTACTACCGCGTTCGCCTCGACGACGCTGCGGTCACGGCGGAGCTCACGGCCACAGAGCGCTGCGGAGTGCATCGCTACACCTTCGACAAAAGCAACGACGGCTGGATCGGGCTCGACCTCGCACATCGCGATAAGCTCATCCGTGCAACCATCTCACCGCTGCCCAAGGAATCGCCACTGGACCAGAATGAGATCGTTGGAGAGCGCCGTTCCTCCTCTTGGGCAAAAGATCAACGTCTCTTTTTCTGCATCCGCTTCAGTCAACCCTGGTCAGAACAGAACCTCGTGATCACCGACACCAACGCCGTGCACGCAAGCCTTTGGTTCGGAAAGCTCGACAATCCCCTCATCGTCAAGGTCGGCATCAGTGCGGTGAGCATTGAAGGTGCCCGTGCGAACCTGGATGCTGAGGTTCCGGGGTGGGACTTCGACACGGTGCGCAAGCAGGCCGAGGAGAAGTGGAACGCCAAGCTCGGCAAGATCGAAGTGACCGGCGGCACACGCGAGCAGCAACGCATCTTCTACAGCGCTCTCTACCATACGTACGTGGCACCCTACATCTTCAACGACGTGGATGGCAACTACCGGGGCATGGACGGGCAGGTGCACCATGCGGACCACAACGTGTACACGGTCTTCAGCCTATGGGACACCTTCCGTGGCCTGCACCCGTTGATGACGATCCTGGAACCGGACATGACGGCGGACTGGATCAAGACCTTCCTACTGCACTACCAGCAAGGCGGGCGGTTGCCGGTCTGGGAGCTTTGGGGCAACGAAACGGACTGCATGATCGGCTACCACAGCGTAAGCGTGATCGCCGACGCCTACCAGAAGGGAATCCGGGGTTTCGATGTGAACCTGGCCTTGGAGGCCATGCGGTCAGGGGCACTACGCAATGTACCTGGGTTACAGGCCTACCGCACCAAAGGCTTCATCAGCAGCGAAGATCAGAGCGAGAGCGTGAGCAAGACCTTGGAGTATGCTTACGACGATGCTTGCATCTCAAGCTTGAAGTCGGAGCTTGGTCGAGGCGCGAAACTTGACACGACACCCTCCTTCTGGACAAGGTCCAGGAGTTACGAGAACCTCTACGACCCGACCACCGGTTTCTTCAGGGCCCGCAGGAACGGTGGCTTCGTGGCCGGCTTCGACCCCTTTGAGGTGAACTTCAACTTCACGGACGCCAATGCTTGGCAGTACAGCCTCTTCGTGCCCCAGGATGTGGATCGACTGATCGAACTGCACGGTGGCAAAGCGGGTCTTGAGGCG
>JADZGG010000394.1 GCA_020854015.1 Flavobacteriales bacterium | reverse complement strand
TTGGACAAGAACACGAGCGGTGTGATGGTGATCGGTAAGACCGAACAAGCCCTCACGCACCTGGCGCTCCAGTTCTTCGAACGCTCCAATGACCGCCGCTACAACGCGCTGGTCTGGGGGGATATGGCAGAGGAGGCCGGCACCATCGAAGGGCATATTGGCCGCTCGTACAAGGACCGCACGGTCATGCAGGTATTCCATGATGGTGAGCACGGAAAGCCGGCCATCACGCACTGGAGCGTGCTGGAGCGCTTCACCTATGTGTGCCTGGTGGAATGCAAGCTCGAAACTGGGCGCACGCACCAGATCCGGGCGCACATGGCTTGGAAAGGTCACCCGCTCTTCAATGATGCGGAGTACGGCGGTGATCGTGTGCTGAAGGGCACGGTGTTCACCAAGTACAAGCAGTTCGTGGAGAACTGCTTCGCCATGTGCCCACGTCAGGCGCTGCATGCCAGCATGCTGGAGATCACCCACCCGGCCACGGGTGAGCGCATGCGCTTCGAGAGCCCATTGCCGCCTGATATGGAGTCCTTGATCGCGAAGTGGCGCGCCTATGCCAATGGTCCCGCGATGGCCAATATGCCTGAGCCGGACGAGCCCGAGGTTTAGGGCCTGATCACCTTACCGGAAGGCGTGCGTGGGAAACGGTCCAACGCTGTCACGCGTCGGGGCATCTCATAAGGCTCCAGTACCGTTCGAAGCAGATCGATCACTTCGGGCACCACTTCAGCAGCGGTCATCTCCGTTTCCAACATCAAGCCCACGCATTCACCGAGTGAATCATCAGGTCGCGCCATGAAGTAGTGCGGGTAGGGCAGAAGGCCCGCTGTGCGCGACTCCAGTTGTTCCGGGTAGATCTTCTTGCCGCCGCTCAGGATCACGTTGTCATGGCGGCCCAGCCAGCGGAAGCGTTGTTCATCCAACAACTCCACCAGGTCGTTGGTCACATGGTCCTTAGTGCGCAAGTGCGGTGTGTGCACCACAAGGCAGCCGCGCTCATCCAGTTCGAAGGTGATGTCGCCAAGCGCATGGAAGTAGGCCTGCTTGCGCGGTCCGTTCAAGCGGCGCAGGGCGACATGGGTCAGCGTTTCGGTACTGCCGTAGCCGTGGTACACATCGACGTTCAACTCTTGGAGATCCTCTTCAAGCGCTTGGCTCAAAGGGCCGCCGCCCAGCAGAATGATCTCGAACTGTCGTTCCACACGCGCACGATCATCCTGCAAGGCCCGGTGCAGTTGATTGGGCACCATGGCCGCGAAACGGAACCGGTCATCCACCTCCAGGTTGTTCAGCACGCCACCTGCCGGATCGATCAGGTGCAGGTCGAGCCCGATCACGAAGCCACGAACCAGCATGAGCTTACCTGCAATGAAGTTGCAAGGCAGGCACACCAACGCCCGATCGCCGTGTCGAAGATGAAAGGTGTGACCGGTGAGCCGCGCGCTGGAACGCAGGTCCATGGCGGAAAGCGTCATGGCTTTCGGTGGTCCGGTGGTGCCGCTCGTGTGGGCGCTGATCGATCCGTCGTTGCTGCACAGGTCGCGCAAGGTGTCCTGCACTTCCACGGTCCAGGAGGCATCGTTGTGCAGCTTCACCAACTTATCCGCCCAGGGCAGGATGGCCTCGCCTTGCAACGCATGCCCGTCGATGGTCAGGGTGGTGAAGGGCGTGCTCATCCGTGATCAGGAGGAAAGAGCGGAGAGGTCCCATTCGGCTTCCGGTCGGTAATGCAGAAAGCCCTTTTCGGCAAGCAGCGGAGAGGGGATGTTGTTCGCGTAGACCTTGCCGGTGCCCAGGCCTTGCGCCGTGGAAACGTTGAGTGTTGCGGTGTACTGCGCGATCGCGTTCAGGCCGATGCTGCTCTCCAGAGCGGAGGTGATCCACCAGTCGATGTTGCGGGCCTTCGCCAGGTCGATCCACTCCTGCGTGGCCGCCCAACCACCCACCAGGCTCGGCTTGATCACGATGTATTGCGGCTTCAGGTGGTCCAACAGATCCACTTTCCCATCGTGCGAGTTCAGGCCGATCAGGTCCTCGTCCAGCGCGATGGGGATGGGGGTGTCCGCACAGAGATCGGCCATCACCTCATAGAGCCCTGGCGCCACGGGTTGTTCGATGCTGTGCACCTGCAGGTCGGCAAGTCGCTTCAGCACGTCCGGTGCTTGTTGCGCACTGAAAGCACCGTTCGCATCCACGCGAAGGATCAGGTCGCTTGCGCTGTATTCGTTGCGCACGGCCTTCAGGAGTTCCAGTTCGTCATCGATGCCGATGGCGCCGATCTTCATCTTCACCGTGGCGAAGCCGGCCTCGATCTGTTCGCGGATCCGCTGCTTCATCGTGGCCTTGTCGCCCATCCACACCAATCCGTTGATCGGAATGGTCTGGCGACCGAGCGTGAACTCCGACGGGAACAGCGTCTTCGTGCCGCCCGCGTCCAGGTCCTTCAGGCATTGTTCCACCGCGAATCGGACGCTGGGGACATCGACCAGGTCATCGGTCAGCCGGCGTTCCCAGTTGCTGGTGTCCATGCAGAGCTCCAGCAGCTTGGTCTTCACATCCGCAGGGAACTCCTTGCTGTGGCCGGGGAAGAGCGCCGCTTCGCCGATGCCGCGCACCTCCGGACGATCGTGGTGCCAGGCGATCAGGTACCAAACGGTGCGCGTGGTGATCGCGCCCTTGCTGGTGCCCAGCGTGAAGTGCGGCTCAAGGTGACGTTCGATCCAGCGGGCGCGGAGCATTACGCAAGAATAAGGCCCAACGAGAAGAGCAACGCGGTGAAGAAGGTGCCCATTGCCAACACCTTCAGTTGAGGGTCCAGGTCACGTGGCTCTTTGGTGGTCCAAACGCGTTTCAGGTGAACGATGAAGCCGGGGACCACTAGTAGGAAGAGCCACCAGGTCCAGCTTGTGAAATTGGCTGTGGTGAACAACACCAGACAGAGGATGCCTCCGACGACGAGCATAGAGTGATAGATCTTGGCTTTCGCACTGCCCATGCGCACCACCAGCGTGCGCTTCCCGCTCACACCGTCATTCACGATGTCGCGCATGTTGTTGAGGTTGAGCACGCCCGCGCTGAGCAGGCCGAAGGCCAGCGCCGGCAGCACGGTGATCGGATCGAAACGTTGTGCATGCAGGTAGAACGTGCCGATCACGCCCGCCAGGCCGAAGAAGAGGAACACGCTCACATCACCCAATCCCGCATAGCCGTATGGGTTCTTGCCGAAGGTGTACTTCACCGCCGCCCCGATGGCCGCGAGTCCAAGGAGCAGGAACGCCAGGGTGGTGAGCGTGAGCCCCAGCGCCAGCGTGATCAAGGTGCAGCCACTGACGAAGGCAAGGAGGCCGCAGATCACCATCGCGCGTTCCATGGCTTCCGGGGTGATCGCTCCGCTCTGCACCGTCCGCTGTGGACCGACGCGTTCCGCGTTGTCCGTACCGTGGAGGTGGTCGCCAAGGTCGTTGGCGAGGTTGCTCAGGACTTGAAGTAGGATCGCCGTTAGAAGGGCTAAGCCCGTCACAGTGCGCCAGTCCGGCCCATAGGCTACAAGACGACTGTGTGGAAATGCCAACGCGCTCCCCACGATGATGCTGCTCACGGCCAGGGGCAGGGTGCGCAGGCGGAAGGCGTGGAGCCAGTACTTCATCGGCAGTAGGTCTCGTACTGTTGTTTCACCTCAGGGCCGTAGCGGCCCGTGAACCCATGGTCCAGGGCTTTCTTGTAGGCCTCGCAGGCCTTGTCGAGGTCGCCCTTCTCCTTCCACACGTGGCCGAGGTTGCGGTAGGCGTATGAGTTGGTCGGGTTGAGCTCGATGGAACGCTGGATGTGCTTGAGCGCGCTGCTCGGATCACCGGCCCGGAGCTCCGCGTAGCCCAGGTTGTTCATGGCCGACGCGTTCTTGGGTTGGACCTCCAAGGCTTGCTCGTACCAAGTGACCGAGGCGGCGTGCTCGTTAAGGCGGGTGTAATGATAGCCGATGTTGTTCAGCACCAGCGGGTCCTTGGGGTGCTGCACGTTGGCGTGGAGCAGAATGGACAGGCCCTCATCGTAGCGGCCCAGTTCGTCAAGCGATAGGGACCGGTTCACTTGAACGCCGAGGTCCGTACTGTCCAGTGCCATGGCGGAATCGAGTTCGACCAAGGCCTCCTTCCACTTCCGCACCTGCATGTGCGCGCTGGCAATGTTGCATCGGTAGGCGACCAGTCGGTTGGTGTCCTCCGTCAGGACCAAGGCCCGGCGCATGTCCGTGATCGCCTTAGAGGTCATCCCCATGGTCTGGTAGGCGACGCCGCGGTCGTTGTAGTTGGCAGCATCGGTCGGGTCACTGCTTATGGCGAGGTCGAATGCGGCGAGCGATTCCACCACGCGCCCTTCATGGTCGAAGAGGCAGTTCGCTTTCAACCGCAGCGCCGTGGATCGCCTCGCACTGTCCTGGGCTACCTGGTCATAAGCTTTTTGAGCGGCGCCATGCCTGCCCGCCTTTTCCAACTGAAGAGCCTTTTGGAACGCGGGGTCGCGGTACAGCAGGCTGTCGACCTGTGCAAGTGCTTGGATCGTGAGGCCCAAGAGGATCATCAGGACGAAAGTCCGTGCCGGTCGATAGGTGCGCATCAGGTGGTGCTCTGCCCTTTCCGTAGGCCGAAGATGAACACGATGCCCAGGCTTACGCCGCCACCATCGGCGTTGTTCTTGGCGGTGTCATAGTGCACCTGTTCACCGGTAGTGTAGGTGATGTCGGTGGTGGTCTGTGCGTAGCCGAGGTAGTAGTGGCCCATGAACTCGATGCCCACGGTGCCCTTGTAGTAGTACGCGAGGCCCGCGCCGAAGTCGTACAACTGGAAGCCACCATCGCGCACCTTGGTCACTATCGAACCGTTGGTGGTCTGGTTGTTCACCGAGGTCTGATCGATGCCGCCGAAGTAGGCACCGATCTGGCCGAAGGCGGAGATGCGCGGCCCTCCGATGTGCCCACGCACCATGGGCCCGAGCGCTCCCCATTTCGTGTCCTCATCTTTGAAGCTGGTGGTGCCTACGGCCGTGTTGTCCTGCACATAGTCGAAGGCATGCAGGCCGATCACGCCACCGAGGCCCACGGCCATACGGTCCCTGACGAAGTAGCCCACCACCGGCTCCAGGTTCCAGGTCTTCGTGTCTTTCAGGTCGTAGTCCTGGGTCTTCCAGCTGGCCCCTGTGGAAACGAAGAAGCGCCCTTTGCGGAACGGGTCCGGCAATTCGTTCTGGGCTTGCAGTCCCAGGCAAAGACCGAGCATACCCAGCAGGCTGAAGGTGCGTGCGTTCATGATGATCCAAAGATGGCCAAAGCCCGCGAACATCAGGTGCTCAGGCCAGCTCGATCCGCCGCATCTCCGGGTCCGCCCGCAGTTCCGCGAGAAGTTCCGCCGCTTCGGGGCCTTCCTTCAGGAAGAACGCCAGGTCGGTGGCGCCGTCGCCGGAGATCCATCCCGGCCCGTGCGAGATGATCGCGCCGCTGCGGGTGATCAGGTACACCCAGTGGTCGTCGGTCAGCACTTCCTGAACACAACGGCCGAGGAAGGGCGCTGCGATCGGTGTGTAAGCTCCGTTCGGCATCCCTTTCAGCCGCAGCACGCCGCCATAGCGCATCTCGAAGAAGCCCTGGTCCGTCTCCACGACAGGGAAGTGGTCCGGTGAGCCGTGGACTTGGAGGATGGTGGCGTTGGTCATTGTCAAATGCGATACTCCAGTTGTCAGGCCAGGCATTTCTCCCGCCTCACGGAAACTTCGGGAACTGCTGAAAATCCGGATCGCTGTTGTAAAGGATGAAGCAGGTGACCCAAGCCTCGAGTCATAGTATGCTGAACGTAAGGAAGAAGCGGGTGCCGCCTTGATTCAAGACCACCCAGGCACCGAGTTTCCGTGTCTTCTCCTCGAACAACAACGTGCCGATCATTCGATCCGGTTTGCGCTTGTCGAAGTAGGCCAAGCACACGGGCACGGCTTCTCTCAGTTCATGAGCGTAAGGCTCGTAGAATACAGTGTCGTCGGCACAGAATCGGAGCGGCTTGGCGTCAAGGTTCTCTATACCAACTGAATCAACGAAATCGTCAAAGACGACAAGAAGGGTGTCCAGCCAAGCTTTCCGCCCCTGGAGGCGTGATAAGGACGTGTCCTGAAGGATGTTGTCAAAGTAGACGTAGCGTGAGATGATCGTATCTCGCAAGGTGGAGTCGTACTCGTGTTCGGACAGAAATTCACTCAGTCCTTCCGCTGTGGCATGGAATCCCTTTTCACCCTCGGACCATCCTGCTCTATCGGGTTGAGTGCAACTACCGATCAGAATTACTACCACCGCTATTGCCCATGTTAGTCTCATCCTGGTCGAGTTGAGCTTCACGGGAACTTCGGGAACTGCTGGAAGTCCGGAGCGCGTTTCTCCACGAAGGCGTTGCGGCCTTCCTGGGCTTCGTCCATCAGGTAGTACATCAGCGTGGCATCGCCGGCGAACTCCATGAGGCCGCGCTGTCCGTCGAGCTCGGCGTTGAGGCCGCGCTTGATCATGCGCAGGGCCATGGGGCTTCGCTGCATCATGATCTTGCACCATTCCACCGTGGTGTCCTCCAACTGGTCCAGGGGTACCACCTTGTTCACCATGCCCATGTCCTCGGCCTCCTTGGCGCTGTACTGCAGGCAGAGGAACCAGATCTCGCGGGCCTTCTTCTGCCCCACATGGCGGGCCAGGTAGCTGGAACCGAAGCCCGCGTCGAAGCTGCCCACCTTGGGGCCGGTCTGCCCGAATCGTGCGTGGTCCGCGGCAATGGTGAGGTCGCACACCACGTGCAGCACATGCCCGCCGCCGATCGCGTAGCCGTTCACCATGGCCACCACGGGCTTGGGGATCTCACGGATCTTCTTGTGCATGTCCAGGATGTTCAGGCGCGGCACGCCGT
>JADZGG010000393.1 GCA_020854015.1 Flavobacteriales bacterium | reverse complement strand
AGCCGAGCACGCGCTTGGCCTTGCTGGGGTCGCCTTCCAGGTGATCCACTTCGGCCGGACGGTAGTAGCGCTTATCAATGGCGACGAGCGTCTTTCCGGTCTTCTTGTCGATCCCTTTCTCGTTCACGCCCTTGCCTTTCCATTCGAGCTTGATGCCCACTTGCGCGAAGGCCAGATCGATGAAATGGCGGACCGTGTAGGTCTTGCCGGTGGCGAGCACGAAGTCATCGGGTTTCTTGGCCTGCAGCATCAGCCACATGCCTTCCACGTAGTCCTTCGCATGTCCCCAGTCGCGCTTGGCGTCGATGTTACCGAGATAGAGCGCATCCTGCAGGCCAAGTTTGATCTTGGCCACGGCGCGCGTGATCTTACGCGTCACGAAGGTCTCACCACGCAGCGGGCTCTCGTGGTTGAAGAGGATGCCGTTGCAGGCGAAGATGTTGTAGCTCTCGCGGTAGTTCTTGGTGATCCAGAAGCCGTAGAGCTTGGCCACGCCGTAGGGGCTCTTCGGATAGAACGGCGTCTCCTCGTTCTGCGCGCGGGGCAGCACACCGCCGTACAGTTCGCTGGTGGAGGCCTGGTAGAACTTGGTCTTCTTCTCCATGCCCAGGATGCGGATCGCCTCCAGGAAACGAAGTGTACCGATGCCGTCGGCGTTGGCCGTGTACTCAGGCATCTCGAAGCTCACCGCCACATGGCTCATGGCCGCGAGGTTGTAGATCTCGTCCGGCTGGATCTCCTTCACCAGACGGAGGCAGTTGACACTGTCGGTGAGGTCTCCATAGTGGAGGTGGAAGGGGCGGCCCTTCTCGTGCATGTCATGGTAGAGGTGATCGATGCGGTCCGTGTTGAACAACGAACTGCGACGCTTGACGCCGTGCACCTCATAGCCCTTGTTGAGCAACAGCTCGCTCAGGTAGGCACCATCCTGACCGGTGACACCGGTGATGAGGGCGACCTTGCGTTTGCCGGGCTTCGCGGCGTTGGCCTTGGCGGCTTTCGGTTTCTTAGCAACGGCCATTGTGGCGTTGCGCTTTACGGGCTTTCGTTTCGTGGTCATGATGGTTATTGGACGATGAACCAGGGATTCACCAGTTCGTTCTTGTTGTAACGGAGTCGTGCGTTGGTGGTCAGATCGAGCACTTCGCGGCCAGCCTCCATGGCGATCGCGTGTCCAGCGGCCGTGTCCCATTCCATGGTGGGGGCATAGCGCGGGTAAACATCGGCAAGGCCCTCGGCCACGAGCGCGATCTTCAGTGCCGAGCCCATGGTGGTGAGTGCGATGTGACCGTGCAAGGACCGCATGCGTTCGATGAAGGCCTCGGTCTCGGGGCTCGCATGGCTGCGACTGGCCACGACGGTGTAGGCCTCGCGGGCATGATCAACGGGCAGGCGGGTGCTCATCAGGGTCCGTTCATACGCACCGCGACAGGGTTTGGTTGCCGCCGATCCCTGTCGCCAGGCCCCACCCCTGTTCCACGCGAAATAGAGCTGATCGGTCACTGGTGCGTAAAGCACCCCTCCCAAGGGTGTCGAGTTGCCAAGCGGGCCTCCCGGCAGGTCGTCCCTGCCCATCAGCGCAATGTTCACTGTGAACTCACCGTTGCGTTTCACGAACTCCTTGGTGCCGTCCAGCGGGTCCACGAGCCAGTACATGTCCCACCCCTGGCGCTCACCCACGGGCACTTCGCGGCCCTCCTCGCTCAGCACCGGTAGTCCGGTGATCGCAAGGCTCTCAGCGATGGCAGCATGCGCCTTCAGGTCCGCCTCGGTCAAGGGCGATCGGTCCGCCTTTTCGTGTACATCGAAACCACGACCATAGACCTCAAGGATGCACCGACCCGCATCGAACGCTGCGTCGATGGCAGTACCGATCAGGGTCTGAAGCGGTTGGGCCACACGCCAAAGCTAGCTGTGCTCCAAGCCATCCAGAGGCCCCGGACGGGATGTCGTCCACAGCCATCCCGTGAAAACCATGAGGTCACCTGATCTCGCGCGCCATGTACTGGCGGTAGAGCGCCTTCTGATGGTCGTCCAGCGAAATACGGCGTCCATCAATGAACGCTTGTGTGACGTTGTTCGTCCGCATGTCGAGCACATCACCCGTGGACATGATCAGCGTGGCGCTCTTGCCTACTTCCAAGCTGCCGTAGGCCTTGTCGATCCCGAGCACTCGGGCCGCATCGAGGGTGATGCTCTGAAGTGCTGCTTCCTTGTCGAGCCCATACGCGGCGGCCGTTCCCGCGGCGAAGGCAAGATTGCGTGAACCCATGCGCTCGTGCTCTCCCGAATAACCCAGACAGAACCGTACCCCTCGCTCTTTCAACAAGACGGGCAGGCGGTAAGGCAGGTCCACATCATCATCATCACGGTGCGGTAGGCTGTGCAAACGCTGCAACACCACATCGACCTTGTTATCGCGAAGCAGGTCGCTCACCCGCCAGGCATCATAGCCACCGACGATCACCAAGCGTGAAATGCCGAGCTCCTTCGCGAAGAGGATGGCCTCCTGTATCTCACGCGCAAGATCCGCATGCACGAACAAGGTCTGAGAACCGTCGAAGAGCCCTTGCATGGCCGCGCAGCGCAGGTCCACTTCGGGAGACCTACCCGTGCCATATGCCTTTGCGGTGAGAAAGAACTGACGCAGCGCGTCGATGCGTTCTGCACGGACATCCAGCTTTTCCTTCTTGGTGGCACCGGGTTCAGCCCACCAGCCCTCACGAACATAGGCTCGTGGCCAGTTCAGGTGGATCGCATCATCCACCTTAACCGTCGCAGCCTCCCAATCCCAGGCATCGAGCTGCATGATGCTGCTCGTGCCACTGATGGTGCCTCCACGGGGAGTTGCCTGCACCAGTAGCACGCCGTTCGAGCGCACCGTGGGAATGATCCGCGAGTCAACGTTGAACGCAGGTTGCGCGCGTACCTCCGGCTCCAGCTCACCGGTCTCGTCCACATCCGCGGTGGCACGCACCTGGTCCACTTCCTGCAAGCCAAGCGTCGCGTCCGCTAGGATGAAACCCGGATAGACGTGCGTTCCGTGCGCATCGATCACTGTATCGTACACGGCCGTGACGCCATACTCGAAGCCGACGAAATCGATCTTCCCATCGCGGAACCCGACAGCACCATCATCGATCACCTTGCCGTTCCCGACGTGTACGGTGCCGCCCTTCACCAATATGCTCTTGCTCTGTGGCGTCGCTGGTGTGGGCTTCTGCGCAAGCAATGTGAACGCCAGCATTTGACACAAGCACAAGGCAGCGACACGCAAGATGCGCTGCGCGCTTCCGCTGCCGTGGTTCGCTGTTCGATGATCCCTCATGGCCGTTCACCAAGCGTTCCACATTCCCAATTTCGCTTCTCCTTGTGCTCACCTTTCCGGACCGGTGCTCCGGCCTTCTTCGCAGCGAGCATGCGGGTGATGATGCGTTCGCGTTCCTGCTGTTGCGCTTTTCGCGACTCGAGGTCTTGCGTTGCGTCGAAACGTCGCACACCGTCCACGAAGGTCATTTCACATCGTGCACTGATGCTCAACGGGTCGGCGCTCCACAGAACGATGTCCGCATCCTTGCCCACTTCCACGCTACCCAAGCGCGTTTCCAAGTGGAGCATGCGGGCCGGGTTCAAGGTCACCATCTTCCATGCTTCCTCGGGCGGCACTCCTCCATACTTGATGGCCTTCGCGGCCTCCTGGTTCAGGCGACGGCTCATCTCCGCATCATCACTGTTCAGGCCGGTGTTCACGCCCGCCCGCCAGAGCAGTGCCGCGTTGTAGGGGATCGCGTCACCCACTTCCATCTTGTAGGCCCACCAATCGCTGAAGGTGCTGGCACTGGCACCGTGCGCCTTCATCTTGCCGGCCACCTTGTAGCCCTCGAGGATGTGAGTGAAGGTGTTGACCCGGAAGCCCAAGCTGTCGGCCACATGCATCAGCATATCGATCTCGCTCTGTACGTAGCTGTGGCAGGTAATGAACCGCTTGCCCTGGAGGATCTCGGCGAGCGTCTCCAGCTCCAGATCGCGGCGCGGGACCAGGGCCTTCTCCCTCTCCTTCGGCCTCAGCTCGTCATACATCCGCCAGGTCTCCGCGTAGGATCGGGCACGGTGGAAGCCATCGTACATGACCTGTTCCACGCCCATTCGTGTCTGCGGAAAGCGGCGACCGTCATTGTTCCAGTTGCTCTGTTTCACGTTCTCGCCCAACGCGAACTTGATGAAGCCAGGCGCTCCGGCGATGGGAAAGGCATCTGCTCCCAGGCCCCAACGAAGCTTGATCAAGGAGCTCTGGCCACCGATGGGATTGGCACTGCCATGCAACTGTTGCACAGCGGTCACACCACCGGCCAGGTTTCGGTAGATGTCGATGTCGTCCGGGTCGATCACATCACCCATGCGGACCTCTGCGGTCACGGCCTGCGAACCTTCGTTCACACCGCGCGCTATGGCGATGTGCGAGTGCTCATCGACGATGCCGCAGGTGAGGTGCTTACCGGTGGCATCGATCTCCGTGAACTCTGGCCGACCTTTCCCGGGGAAGAGCGCTTCGACCTGGAGCTTATGCCCCACCCCCAACACCCGCCCACCACTGATGCATACATCCGCGTCACGCAGAATGCCTTGAGGACCATTGGTCCAGACCGTGGCATGCCGGAAGATCACGGTCTCGGTATCGGCTACCTGCGCCCGTCCGAAACCAGTGAGCGGGAACCAGATGTCACCAACGGGAGCACGATATAGGCTGTCCAAGGTGCGGTCCTCGCGTGCGCGTTCCTTGTCATTCCGGCGGACAGCACCACGCACAGCGCTCCACGCTGTCCAAGCGCCGCCCGGCAGCTGGCCCTGGCCGTCCCAAATACCGCCCCGGTCGTGCACGATACCGTTCAAACGGACCTGACCAGGCATACCGAGCTTGCTGCCCTCGAACTGCAAGGTGATCAGTTGGCCTGTCCGCTGTAGTGTCGCCTTCACACGCGTGCTGTCGTCAGTGGGCCGGTAGATCTCGACCTCAGGCTTCTCGGCGCCCTTCACCTCGAACTTCAGGATGGTGGTGCGCAGATTGAGGTCATAGATGCCACGCAGGTCCTCGTCGTCACGGTCCTTGAGCAGAAAGCGGCGACCGGCCACCCAGTTCTCGTGAAGGATGTTCTTCCGTGCGAGCAGATGGTCCGAGGAGATGAGGAAGTTGGCCAACATGCCTTTGCGCAAGGCACCCACCTGATCGGAAAGGCCGAACATGGCGGCCGGACGCGTGGTGATCGCCGCGATCGCCTCAGCACTGTCCAGACCGGCCGACACCATGCGACGCAGGTTCGACCAAAGCTCAGCAGGTTCCTT
>JADZGG010000392.1 GCA_020854015.1 Flavobacteriales bacterium | reverse complement strand
TTCGACAAGGAGCGCAACCTGTTCGGCGGCCATGGCATCGTGGGCGGGCAGATCGGTCTGGGCGCTGGCATCGCCTTCGCCGACCAGTACAACGGCAACGACAGCGTGACGCTCTGCTCCATGGGCGACGGGGCTGTGCGCCAAGGCATGCTGCACGAGACGTTCAACATGGCCATGACGTGGAAGCTCCCCGTGGTCTTCATCATCGAGAACAACCACTACGCCATGGGCACCAGCGTGGAGCGCACCAGCAATGTGCGTGAGCTGTACACCTTGGGCGAGAGCTACGACATGCCCGGCGAAGCGGTGGACGGCATGAAGTGCGAGGCTGTGCACGAGGCCATCGCGAAAGCTTGCGCCCACGCCCGCGAAGGCAATGGACCCTACTTGCTGGAGATCAAGACCTACCGGTACCGCGGCCACAGCATGAGCGACCCACAGAAGTACCGCACCAAGGAGGAAGTGGAGGAGTACAAGCAGCAGGACCCCATCGAGGACGTGCGCGCCAAGCTGCTCTCGAACAAGTGGGCTACAGAGGTCGAACTCGAGGCACTGGACGCAGCGATCAAGCAGGAGGTGGAGGAAGCCGTGAAATTCGCGGAGGAAAGCCCGCTCCCTGGCCCCGAAGCCCTGTACGAGGACGTGTACAAGACCCCCGATTACCCGTTCATCAAGGATTGAACGTTCACCGCTAAGACGCATAGACCGCGAAGATCCTTGGCGCACTTGGCGTCTTTTCGGTATAACAGCAAGAAGAAATGGCCGAGATCGTACGCATGCCGAAGTTGAGCGACACCATGACCGAGGGTGTGGTGGCGAAGTGGCACAAGAAGGTGGGTGACACGGTGAAGAACGGTGAGATCCTCGCCGAGATCGAGACTGACAAGGCCACCTTGGAGTTCGAGAGCTTCCATGATGGTGTGCTGCTGCACATCGGCGTGCCCGAAGGCAAGGCCGCTGCCGTGGACAGCTTGCTCGCTGTATTCGGGAAGGCCGGTGAGGACATCAGCGCCTTGTTAGCCGAGGCGGCCAGTGCAGCCCCGAAGGAGCAGGCGCAGGTGCAGGAGGCAAAGACCCCCGCTGCCATTCCCGCTTCTGCCCCTGCTCCCGTGCCTGCCCCTGCTCCTGCGCCTGCCCCTGCCCCCGTCGCCACGGCTCCCAAGCCGGTCACCACCGCAGCGCCCACCAACGGTCGTCGGCACGCCAGCCCGCTGGCCAAGCGCCTCGCGGAGGAAAAAGGCATCGACATCGGTCGGGTGAAAGGCAGCGGTCCTGAAGGCCGCATCACCAAGCGCGACATCGAAGACTTCACCGGTGGCGCTTACACCGCCGTTCTGGAGGAGCGCTTCACCGAAGTGGCCGTAAGCCAGATGCGCAAGACCATCGCCAAGCGACTGGCCGAAAGCAAGTTCACCGCGCCGCATTTCTACCTCACCATCGAACTCGACATGTCGCGAGCGATGCAGGTCCGTGAGGCCATCAACGCCAGCATCGCACCGGACAAGGTCAGCTTCAACGACATGGTGATCAAGGCCGTGGCCGTTTCACTGAAGTCGAACCCGAAGGTGAACAGCAGCTGGCTCGGCGACCGCATCCGTTACAATGAGCACGTACACATCGGCGTGGCCGTGGCTGTGGAAGACGGTCTCCTGGTTCCCGTGGTCCGCTTCGCGGATGGCAAGCCTCTGCGCACCATCGGTGCCGAGGTGCGCGACATGGCGAAGAAGGCCAAAGAAAAGAAGCTTCAACCCGCCGACTGGGAAGGCAACACCTTCACCATCTCCAACCTCGGCATGTTCGGCATCGAGGAGTTCACCGCCATCATCAACCCGCCCGACGCCTGCATCCTGGCCATCGGCGGCATCATGGAGAAACCCGTGGTGCGCAATGGTGCCATCGTGCCTGGCCACACCATGAAGGTGACGCTGAGCTGCGACCACCGCGTGGTGGACGGCGCCACCGGAGCTGCCTTCCTCAACACCTTCAAAGGGTTGATGGAGGAACCGGCCTTGCTGCTGGGCATGGGGGCGATCTGATCGTCCATGCGGTCCATTCTGTTGGTGTTCGGCCAGTTCAGTTCCATCGCTGCGCTACTTTTCGGCGGTGGTTGGCAGTTGCCATGGTGGGCCTGGAGCCTCTTCATCATCGGCCTACTCGTCCTTGCTTGGGCGGTGCTGTCGCTGGGCCGGAACAACTTCACCATCCTGCCCGATCCGCGCGAGGGCAACACGCTTTCACAGGACGGCATCTATCGCTTTCTCCGGCACCCGATGTACACGGCGGTGCTGTTGTGCGGTACGGGTGTCGCTTTCGGCGCGCCGAGCATGGCGCGGTGGGTCGCGTGGAGCGTATGTGTCCTGGTCCTCCTGCTCAAGGTGCGGTACGAAGAAGGCCTGCTTACCGCGCGGCATCCGGATTATCCGGAGCGGATGAAGGGCGTTGCGCGGCTGCTTCCGGGCGTGTGGTAGGGCAATACGCGGCCTGCTTCTGCGTAGTTCAACCACCAAACCCCTGTCGCATGTCCATCTCAAAGAGCGCACTGCTCGCCTTGTCCGTCATCACGTTGCTCACATCGTGCAAGAAGGAGAATGATGGGAACGATGTACCGAATGTTCCCAACGCGTCGCTCGATGTGGCCTCCTTCAGCCTGTTGGACTCCGGGAACTATTGGGTCTACGAAAGAAGGCAAGTGGACTCCATGGATGTCGACCAAGGAACACCGGTCCGCCTGGACAGTCTGTACGTCATTGGTGACACACTTCTTGATGGCAAGACCTTCTCCATGATCAGCGTGGGTATCAATGGCCAACCAGGTAACGGTGCGCGCTACTACTGGCGAGATTCCGCTGACTGCATCGTGGATCGATACGGGTCGATCCAGTTCATCACCGGCAGGTTCGATGAAGTGTTCTATACCTACAATGTCGGTGGTCCGGCGGGAGTGATCATCGACTACACCATTCCGTCGGCCATGGTCCCGGTCACAACGCCGTCCGGATCCTACAGTACGTATCTGGTGAACGGCGTGGCGACCAGTTACGGCATGATCCCGTTCGTTCCGGAATGGAAGTACCCGCGATATTACTGGGCTCAGGACATAGGCAGGGTGAAGTGGTACGAGTACTACTCCAGCTCCCCGCTAGGTTTCCGGTACGAATTGTTGCGGTACAACGTGCAATAGCTGCGGCGTTCCACGCGTCGCTCGGACGTTCCCGCTGCCCACGCTTCGTAGCGCACACGACCTGCTCATACCCCAACTCGTGCTGTTCACGGCACCACCACTCGTTCGGCCCGACCGTTCGCGGTCTGCACGAGGTACACTCCGGGGCTCCATCCTGTCGTGTGTACGAATGTGCTGCCTTGGGGCACAAGCGTGCCAGAGCTGATCCAGCGTCCGGTCACATCCAGGACGGTGTAGCGCATCGGTGAAGCCCCGTGCTGCTCGATCATGAGCCCATCCGCCACGATGCGCACCGTCAGCGAGCCCGGCAGAACATCTTCGCCGATAACGGTCTCCACGGGACGTACGCGCCAGAATTCGCTTGTGATGTTCGCCGAAAGCGGACCAGGGCCGAAGCTGGAACGCCCCATGCCCATGTAGCCCAGTCCATCGGACCAGCAACTGGCGCCTTCGCCACGTGGCAGACCGGGGAAGTCGGTCATTTGTGTCCAGGTGTCCGTCGTGGGGTCATAGTACCACACCTCAGCCACCTCGGTGAAATTGGCGAACTGGTCCACGGTGAGCCCGCACACCACGAAGCCCTTCTGTTCGTAGGTGAACGAGTAGGACGTGTAGCGCACATCAGCGGGCAGGTTCGAAAGCTGGGTCCACGTATCGGAAGGTGGGTCGTAGCGCCACAGGTCATTGAGCGCCGTGGTGTTGCTGTTGGCCCCGCAGCCCACATATACCTGGTCGTCAATGACGAAGCTTATGGCGCTTTGGCGGCTCACCCCAGGGAATGAGGCGCGCTGTGACCATTGATCAGTGGCCGGCTCATATTCCCACCAGTCATTGTAGTAAGGTGAATAGCCGAGCCCCGTATACCCCATGTTGCTGGTGGCGCATGAGATGGCGGTGTAACGCGGGCCACCGGGGAAGTCAGCCTTCTGGGTCCAACTGTCGGAGGAGGGGTCGTAAGCCCAGGTGTCGTTGAGCTGCACCACCGGGCTGTTGTTCGACCAGCCGCAGGTCATGTATCCAACGCCTTCGAGGCTGAAGCCCCGTGCGCCGAAACGATCGGCCCCGGGACAGGGCGAACGCGACGTCCAAGTATCGGAGAAGGGGTCGTACTCGTGCATGCCCCCGGCGTATTGGGTCGGCGCACTCTCAACGATGCCATCACCGCAGAAAATGCGTCCGTCCACATCGAACATGTATGGACTGTACACCGCGTACGGATGGTCGGCGAGCTGGTGCCAGACGAGGGCGAACTGCGCTTGCGCGGCGCCACAGGTGAGCAAAATGCCGAGGATCAGCCAGGATGTGTTCAGTGGACGCATGTTGTAAGTGTTCGTCTTCGATG
>JADZGG010000391.1 GCA_020854015.1 Flavobacteriales bacterium | reverse complement strand
CGGCCACCCTGCTCGCCAACATCGACACCATCAACAGCCTCGGCGCGAACCTCTTCCTCAGCACCGGCGACCTGTTCATGGATCCGGTGAACGACCTGTCGCGCTACCAGAAGGCCTTCTTCAGCAAGTTGAAGATGCCCTTCTTCAATGCGCCGGGCAATCACGATCTGACTGGCAGCGGCCCATCGAAGGTCATGCTTCCTCATGGCAAGCGCGAGGGATGGATGTTCCTTACGCTGAATTCCGAGGCGAGTGATGGCAGCATTGGATTGGAGCAGATCGCCTTCATGGAAGCTGAGTCCCAAGGCGTGGACAATCTCTTCATCATCTCCCATCGCCCTATCTGGGCTGAAGAGGATCCGCAGTACAGTCCGCTCTTCCAGGGGAACACCCGCTCAGTGCTGGGCACGAACTTCAAGAAGGACGTGTACCCGCTCTTGGAGCAGATCGCCAAGCATGCACATGTCTATTGGATCAGCGGCAGCATGGGCGGAACGGCGCAGAGCAGCATCTTCTTTCAGCAGCACGCGCCGAACATCACCTTCATCCAAAGCGCCATCCGCAATGAACCGCGCGATGCCCTGCTGATCGCCGATGTGTACCCGGACACCGTGAAGTGGAGCGCCCTTTCGCTCACCGGCCAGAAGCTACTGGCTCCCGAGGCCTATGATGCGGCGTGGTGGAAGGCCCGCCTTGGACATACCGAAGGCTTCAACTGGAAGCTCTTACCCTACCTGGTGAAGACCACAGTGCTGCACCGGGCCTTCTGGTGGGGTGCCGGCCTCATGCTGCTACTGGTGCTGCTCGTCCGGCGTATCCTCCGGCGCTGACCCGCGTCTGTGCTCCGGCTCTGTTAGCTTCGCAACCCACATGGCACGCATCCTTGTTACCGGCGGCGCCGGCTTCATCCCCAGCGAACTGGCCTTGCGCCTTGCCCAGGACCCTACCAACGAGGTGGTGGCCGTGGACAACCTGCTCACCGGTGACCTTCGCAAGTTGCCTGTCGCCGAGCACCCGAACCTGCACTTCATCAAGTGCGATGTCAACCACTTCGAGGACATCAGCAGCGTGTTCTACGCCTACCGCTTCGAATACGTGTTCCACTACGCCGCCGTGGTGGGGGTTAAGCGCACCACCGATCATCCGGTGATGGTGCTGCGCGACATCGATGGCATCCGCAACGTGCTCGATCTTTCGAAGAACACCGGCGTGAAGCGGGTCTTCTTCAGCAGCAGCAGCGAGGTGTACGGCGAACCGGTGGAGATCCCGCAGAACGAGCACACCACCCCGCTCAACAGCAAGTTGCCGTATGCCATCGTGAAGAACCTCGGCGAGGCCTTCCTGCGCAGCTACCACAAGGAATACGGCCTGGAATACACCGTGTTCCGCTTCTTCAACACCTACGGACCCAAGCAGAGCAAGGACTTCGTGGTCAGCAAGTTCATCCGCGCTGCCTTGCATGGCGAGGACATCACCGTCTATGGCGATGGCCTGCAGACCCGGACCTTCTGCTTCATCGACGACAACATCGATGCCTGCCTGAACGCGCTGTGGAACAACGAGGTGGTGAACGATGTGGTCAACATCGGTAGCGACGTCGAGATCACCATCCTGGAGCTGGCAAGCCTGATCATCGAGATCACCGGCAGCAAGAGCCGCGTGGTACACCTGCCACCTTTGGAAGAGGGTGACATGACACGCCGCATGCCTGATGTGAGCCGCATGCGCAAGCTGCTGGGCCGCGAGCCGCTGCCGTTGCGTTCCGGGCTGGAGCGCATCCTGGCGGACACACGCTTTATTCTACGTTGATCGATCAACGTTTCTGCGGAACAGGATGTGCGGGATCACCGGTATCGTAGGCCTCGCGGGACTTGACACGCCGGAGGTGGTCGTTGGCCGCATGACCGATGCCATGGCGCATCGCGGTCCGAACGCCCAAGGTTGGTGGCGCGGCCCGGACATGGTGCTCGGCCACCGTCGGCTCAGCATCATCGATATCAGCCCGGCTTCCGATCAGCCCTTCCACAGTGCCGATGGGCACTACACCATCGTCTTCAACGGAGAGATCTACAACTACCGCGACCTCCGTTCCCAATTGCCCGAGCACACGTTCAGGACAGGCTCTGATACGGAGGTGCTGCTGGCCGCTTACGCGAAGTGGGGCCTCGCCTGCCTCGAGCGCTTGCAGGGCATGTTCGCTTTCGCCTTGTGGGACGCCCATACCGGCGAGCTGCACCTGGTGAGGGATCGCATGGGCATCAAGCCTGTATACCTGACCCAGCAGAACGGGCACCTGCTATTCGCCAGTGAACTGCGGTCCCTGCTGGCCTCCGGGCTTGTTCCTCGGAAGGTGGACCAAGTGGCCTTGGCCGATCACCTCCGTTACCAGACGGTGCACGCACCCGCCACCTTGGTGAAGAATGTCCGCATGTTGATGCCGGGTCATCGGCTGCGGTGGAAGGCGGGTGCGGTGGAAGAGCACGTGTGGTGGCACCCGGTACGCAATGCCCGGACCGAAGCCGCTGATCTGCCACGTGACATCGTGCTCCGGGAAGTGCGCGATCGATTAGGGCGTGCTGTGGAGAAGCGGATGGTGAGCGACGTGCCGTTCGGGGCCTTCCTCAGCGGCGGTATCGATAGCAGCGCCGTGGTCGGTTTGATGGCGCAGGCCAGCAGCGCACCGGTCCACACCTTCAGCGTGGTCTTCGACGAGGAGAAGTTCAGCGAAGAGCGCTACGCGCGGATCATCGCTGCCAAGTTCAACACCAAGCATACCTCCATCCGGTTGCAGCCTGACGACATGTTGCGGCTGTTGCCAGATGCCTTGGATGCCATGGACCATCCCAGCGGGGATGGGCCGAACACCTTCGTGGTCAGCAAGGTCACCAAGGCGGCAGGCATCACCATGGCGCTGAGCGGACTGGGAGGGGATGAGGTCTTTGCAGGCTATCCGGTCTTCACCCGTTCATTGGTCCTGCGGCGTCGCAACTGGCTTACCGCTATACCACGTCCCGTGAGAGGCCTGGCCGGGGACCTGTTCGCTGTGCTTCGCCCAGGTCATGCTTCAACGAAGGCCGCGCAACTCTTGCGAGCCCCTTCGTTCGCATTGGAGGAGACCTATCCGCTTTCGCGCTTGCTCTTCACTGACCGTGAACTGGAGGCCTTGCGCCCGGGACAGGTCGTGCCGCCCAACGCTGTCGGCCAGCAGGTATCGCAGATGCTCCACGAAGAAGGTGGCGATCGTCTGCCCTACTTGAGCCAAGTGTCACTTGCGGAGATGGGCACCTACATGCAGAACGTACTGTTGCGCGACACGGACCAGATGAGCATGGCCCATGCCTTGGAGGTCCGAGTACCTTTCCTGGATCACGACCTCGTGGAGTTCGTGCTCGGGGTGAACGATGAGCAGAAGTTCCCGCACAGCCCCAAGCAGCTGTTGGTGGAGAGCCTCGGCGAGCTGCTACCGTCCTCGAT
>JADZGG010000390.1 GCA_020854015.1 Flavobacteriales bacterium | reverse complement strand
TGCTTTCTTCGGCCAGGGTGCTCACCGCATCGAAGCCGATATAGGCGAAGAAGACGGCGCTCACGCCCGCCATCACGCCACCGAAGCCGTTGGGCATGAAGGGCGTCCAGTTGTCGATGTCGATGTAGCCCAGGCCAACGGCGATCACCAGTCCGATGATGGCGAGCTTCACGATCACCATGATGTTGCTGGCGTTCCGACTCTCCTTCACCCCGGTGAACACCAGCCAGGTGATGAGGATGTTGATGGCGAAGGCGGGCAGGTCGAAGATGATGCGGAGACCTCCGATGGTGGGGGCGGAGTTCCAAGCGCTCAGTCCTTCCCCGATGGTGCCGGCCAATGCCGAAGCATGGGCACTGCGGTAGTTGATGGTCAGCCATTCCGGCATGTGCAAACCGATGCCCTCAAGTAGGTTGGTGAAGTAGCCGCTCCAGCTGAAGGCCACGTAGATGTTGCCGATGCTGTACTCCATGAGCAAGGCCCAGCCGATGATCCAAGCGAAGACCTCCCCGAAACTGACGTAGGCATAGGTATAGGCGCTACCGCCGGAGGGCACCCGCGCTGCGAATTCGGCGTAGCACAAGGCCGTGAAGCCACAAGCGATGGCGCAGATCACGAAGAGGAAGACCACGCCCGGTCCCCCGCTGGCACAGGCCTGGCCCATGCTGCTGAAGCTCCCCGCACCGATCACAGCGGCGATGCCGAAAAAGGTGAGGTCCCGCACGGACAGCGTGCGGTTCAACCGGTGGGCTTCCGTCTCGCCCAGCTGGTCGGGGGAAGCGTGGAGCGAACGGCGACGGAAAAGCGAGCGGAGCATGGTCTGGGTGGGCAAAGTAGCATTTCACCTCGCGTGCCATTGGATCTTTTTAACGGGGGCGAAACCACCTTGCCTTAGGCCCCCGGAACGATCGGTTACATTTGGCACCCTTTCAGTAACGTTAACGGACACATCAGTCATGCAGAGGAAATTGATCATGGCCCTTTTCCTGGGCGCCCTTGTGGGCACTTCGGCCATGGGCCAGGGCGACGATCCAGTATTGCTCACCGTGGACGGCAAGCCCGTGACGAAGAGCGAGTTCGAGGCCATCTACAAGAAGAACAACAAGGACGCTCCGGTGACCTCGGAGGCCCTGAACGAGTACCTCGACCTGTTCATCAACTACAAGTTGAAGGTGCGCGAGGCCGAGGTGGAAGGCCTGGATACCGTGGCCAAGTTCAAGACCGAGCTTGATGGCTACCGCAAGCAGCTGGCCCGTCCCTACCTGATCGATCGCGAGTTGAACGACCAGTTGATGAAGGAGGCCTATGACCGCATGGGCACTGAAGTGCGCGCGAGCCACATCCTCGTGCAGGTCGGTCCTGATGCATCTCCGGAGGACACGCTGGTCGCGTTCAAGAAGATCTCAGCCCTGCGTGCCCGCGTTATCGGTGGCGAGGACTTCGCTACTGTGGCCCGTTCCAAGGGCGGTAGCGACGATCCCAGCGCAGCGAAGAACGGCGGAGACCTCGGCTGGTTCAGCGCTCTGCAGATGGTCTATCCCTTCGAAACGGCGGCTTATAACACGAAGACAGGCGAGGTGAGCGCTCCAGTGCGCACCCGCTTCGGTTACCACATCATCAAGGTCGTCGGTAAGCGCCCGGCCCGCGGGCAGATCCGCGTGGCACACGTGATGCTTCGCGCTACCGAGAACGACACCACCGGTCGCAGCGCCGACGCTGAACGCCGCATCCGTGAGGTGCACACCCAACTGTTGTCCAAGCAGATGACCTTCGCGGACGCAGCCTTGAAGTACAGCGAGGACGAGAGCAGCAGCGGCAAGGGTGGCGAACTGCCCATGTTCGGCACTGGCAAGATGATCGAGGAGTTCGAGGACGCTTCCTTCGCATTGAAGAAGGATGGCGACATCTCCGAGCCCTTCCGGACCCGGTTCGGCTGGCACATCGTGGAACGCTTGGAGTACAAGGCTCCCCCCACGTTCGATGAGGCCAAAGGCGAACTGAAGGCCAAGATCGGTCGTGACAGCCGCGCCGACATCACACGCAAAGCGTACCTCGAGCGCCTGAAGAAGGACTATCACTTCACCCCTTACACCAAGGATGTGAAGGCCCTGTACAAGATGGTCGACACGACGGTATTCCTGAAGGGCACCGCCATCACCGATACGCTGATCCGCAAGGACGTGACCGAAGGGATCGTGATGCACAAGGGGATGCGTTACAAGCGCGAGATCAACGGCACCCTGGAGGCAGGCAAGGTGGTGAACGTGCGCAGTCGCAAGTACGATGACATGCAGAAGAACCCCACGGACACGGTGGTGGTGCGCGACGTGAACGAAGGCTGGGCCTACGACCGTGCGAAGGCGAAACTGCTGACCAAGCCGGTCTTTACCATGGACGGTGCTTCGTTCTCACAGACGGATCTGCTGAACTATATCGAGAGCAAGCAGCGCCGCGAGTCCACCCGCCCGATCGGCGCCTACATCGATGAGCGCTTCACGCAGTTCGCCGACGACAAGGTGCTCGAGTTCGAAGACGCAAACCTTGAGAAGAAGTACCCCGAGTTCCGCATGTTGATGAAGGAGTACCGCGATGGCATCCTGCTGTTCGAACTCACTGACCAGAAGGTGTGGAGCAAGGCCGTGAAGGATACCGTTGGGCTGGACAACTACTACCAAGCGAACAAGACCGTGTACATGTATCCCACCCGCTACGAGGCCGATCTGTATGATTGCTCCAACACTGAAGTGGCCAAGCAGGTGCGTTCCTTGGTGAAGAAGGGCAAACGTGGAGCGGCGCTGACGGATGTGGTGAACAAGTCCTCAGCCCTCAACCTGACCATAGACAGCGGCATCTTCAGCGAGGAAGAGAAGCCCTACTTGAAGGGCAATGTGCAACCAGGCCTGAGCAATAACTACGAGGTGAACGGCCGCGTGGTGATCGCTGACCTGAAGTCCGTGGTACCTCCAAGCCCGAAGCCATTGAACGAGGCCCGTGGTCTGGTGACGGCGGCATACCAGGACCAACTGGAGAAGGATTGGATCAAAGAACTGCGCGCCAAGTACCCTGTTGTGGTGAACAAGGACGTGCTTCAAAGTATCCGTTAAGCCCGTGGAACGCGGACGGAACAGCATCGGAGGGGCGGCGGTGATCGCCGCCCTTCTGCTTTCCGGCTGCGGTGCGGACCACGACGCCGGTGACCCACCAGTGGCGCGAGCCTTCGATCAGGAACTGTACTGGAGCGACCTCCGCCAGGTCATTCCCTTGGACGCTACAGCAGCGGACAGCTCAGCCATGGCGGCCCAGTTCATCGAGAACTGGTTGCGCGAACAGGTCGTGTTGCATAAAGCTGTTGAGGACCTGGGGGACGGACAGCAGGAGATCGAAGCGAAGGTCGAGACCTACCGCCGCTCGTTGCTGACCTACGCTTACGAGGAGGCCTTGGTGGGTCAGAAGCTGGACACCACGGTCTCAGCGGCCGAGGTGGACCGCTACTACACTGAGAACCAGAAGAACTTCCTGCTGAAGGACAATATCGTGCGCGTGCGTTGGTTCAAGCTTCGAGAAGAGGATAAGCGCGTTCTGAAGAAAGTGGAGCAGTGGTGGCGCAGTGGGAAGGAGTCGGACCAGCATGAACTGGAGGTCTGGCTTGCAGGACGTGGTGTGGTCATGGTGGACAGCCGCGATCAATGGGTGCCCTTCACCGAACTACTTCAACAGGTGCCCTTGCAAGTGGAAAACCCCACGGATTGGATCCCCCGTCACGGAAAGGTGATGGCGGAGGACAGCGTGAGCACCTATTTCGTGGACCTGTTGGAGCACCGATTGGGAGAAGGGATCTCGCCCCTTCCTTTGGTGCGCATGCAGATCCGTTCAATTCTGATCAACCAACGCAAGATCCAGCTCATTGAGCGGATGCGGACCGACCTTTACCGTGATGCACTGGACAAGAAGGATATCGAATTGCTCTAGCCTGCTGGCCTTGTTGCTGGTGCTCCAGGCTGGCAGCTCCAGGGCGCAGCCCACTGGTCAGTTCATCGATGGTGTGATCGCGAACGTCGGCGGTCGCGTGGTGCTGTACAGTGACCTGGCCACCCGGTTGGAACAAGCGCGCAACGCCGGTGAGCGGATCAGTGATGACATGGCCTGCAACGAGTTGGAAGGGCTTCTCTATGAAAAGCTCCTGCTCGAACAGGCCCGCATCGACAGTGTGTATCCCGAGGAAGCACGCGTGGAGGGAGAACTGGACCGCCGGATCAGGGTATTCGAACAGCAGCTCGGTGGATCGGAGGCTCTGGAGAAGTTCTATGGCAAGTCCATCAAGGAGATCAAGGCTGATTTCCATGATGCCATCGCCGATCAGCTGCAGGTGGGCATGATGCAGGAACAGCTCACCAGCGGCCTGCGCGTCACCCCTAAGGAGGTCGAGCGGTTCTTCAAGGAGATCCCTGTCGACAGCCTGCCCTTCATCAACGCCGAGGTGGAGTATGCCATGATCCTCCGGAAGGCGCGACCCAGTGAAGCCGAAGAACGGCGTGTGCGCCGCAAGTGCGAGGAGCTGCGCGAACGGGCGGTGAAAGGAGAGGATTTCTGTGTGCTGACGACGCTTTACAGTGAGGACCCCGGCAGTAAGGACAAGTGCGGCGAGCTCGGCATGGTGCCCATGGGTGTGATGGTACCCGAGTTCGATGCCGTGGCCATGAGCCTGAAGGATGGAGAGATCTCGCAGGTCTTCAAGACCACTTACGGCTACCACTTCATGCAGATGATCGAGCGCCGTGGCGAGCAGTACAATGCGCGCCACATCCTGGTGCGGGCCCAGATCGGCAGCGCGGACCTGAAGCTCGCGAAGAACTACGTTGATAGTGTGGCGGCCTTGGTGCGCGACGGGATCCTAGAGTTCGGTAAGGCCGCAGCGGATCTGAGCGACGATGAGGAAAGCCAGTCGACAAACGGGGTGATGCTGGAGCCGAACACAGGCTCCACCAAGTGGGCCATCGGAGACCTGGACCAACAGACCTTCTTCGTTGTCGACAAGCTGAAGCCTGCGCAGATCAGTGAGGCCCAATCCGTGACCCTGCCTGATGGCGCCCAGGCGTATCGAGTGATACGCCTCACCTCCCGTTCGGAGCCGCATCGCATGAACTTGAAGGACGATTACGAGCTCATTCGCCAAGCCGCTGAAGGCCGGAAACGGCAGAAGGCGGTGGACGATTGGGTGAAGGACCACCTGGCGAACATCTACGTACGCATTCTGGACGACTACGCGGGCTGCACCTTTCAGCACCCTTGGCTGCCAAAAGCGGGCCAGTGACAACCACCTAAATTCGACGCCCCATCCCATGACCATGAACAAGCCTGCGAGTGACGTGCAAGCCGTCGAACTGTTCGGCCAGAAGTACCGTCAGCTCAAGGCCGAAGTGAACAAGGTGATCATCGGCCAGGATGCTGTTGTGGATGATGTGCTCATCGCCATATTCAGCCGCGGGCATTGCCTGCTGGTGGGTGTACCCGGCTTGGCCAAAACGCTGCTGGTGAACACCGTGGCGAGGTCCTTGGGGCTATCCTTCAACCGCATTCAGTTCACGCCCGATCTGATGCCAAGCGACATCATCGGTAGCGAGATCCTCGATCAGGACCGACAGTTCAAGTTCATTCAAGGCCCCTTGTTCGCGAACATCATCCTCGCGGACGAGATCAACCGGACGCCGCCCAAGACCCAATCGGCATTGCTCGAGGCCATGCAGGAGAAGGCGGTGACCGCGGCTGGACAGACCCGACGGCTACCCGAGCCTTTCTTCGTGCTCGCCACGCAGAACCCCATCGAGCAGGAGGGTACCTATCCGTTGCCGGAGGCGCAGCTGGACCGTTTCATGTTCAATATCTGGGTGGACTACCCGACCTATCAAGAGGAACTGGCCGTGGTGCGGGCCACTACCAGCGACGTGCAGCAGCAGGTGGATCCGGTGTTGAACGCCGAGGAGATCGCCTACTTCCAAGGTCTTGTGCGCCGCATTCCGGTTCCGGACAATGTTCTCGAGTATGCCGTGAAATTGGCCACCCGCACGCGTCCCGGACAGCCGGGTACACCGGCGATGATCAACGACCACATCAGCTGGGGGGCCGGTCCGCGTGCCAGCCAGTATCTGGTGATCGGGGCCAAGTGTCATGCATTGGTGCGCGGCCGTTTCAGCCCGGATATCGAGGATGTTCAGGCCGTTGCGAAACCCATCCTGCGCCACCGCTTGGTGCGGAACTACAAGGCGGAGGCGGAAGGCATCACCGTGGATCGCATCGTGGAGTCCATTCTCTAGGAACTACGATCAATCAGGTCGTATGGGGGGCCTCAGCGCCTGCCGAAAAACTGTTGGGAATGTGCGGATCAACTTGGTCGTCAGGTAGTTCCAGCGTATAACTTTGAGCCGGCCCCTCAAGGTCGACCATCGTCATGCTGCATCGATCCCTTACCGCTCTATGCTTCTTTGGAAGCGTTATCGGAGCGTACGCTCAACTGCCCACCCTGGACATTACCATGGTCCCCGTAGGCGGCAATCAGTTGGAAGTGAAAGTTCGGCCCGATGCGAATTTCGATGGACTTTTCTCGAGTTTGGTGTTCACGATCCGCTGGGAAACCTCGTCCGGTGCCACGCTGAGTTCAGTTGGCCAGCCTGCGCCCGTGGGAGACTATATTCCGATCGGCTCTCCTGGGGGTACGGTGGATGACGGCGGCTATCGCTACAAGTCATACACGGGCTTCGGTTTCAATACGCTGGTGGATGCAGGCACCAGTTGGGCGGCGGGCACCGAGTACACGTTGATCACCCTACAGGTGCAGAACGGCACAAGTACGTTCGAGATCATCGAGGATGCCTACACTGCGGCTACCAACAATAACTACTATGTGTCCTTGAACGGGGCGGATCGAACCGGCATCATCTATTCCCCCAGCACGGGGGTAACGGCCGGCGAACCTGCCAAGAACGAGGTCAGCATTCTTCCCAACCCGAGCGAGGGTGCGGTGCAGCTCCTGTTCGGCGTGGAGGATACGCAGGACCTGCAGATCGACGTAGTGAACAGCCTGGGCCAAAGTGTCTACTCCGAGCGCTTGGCTTTCTTCCAAGGCATCTATCGCCGTGAATTGGACCTGAAGGCCCAAGGCAGCGGGGTCTACATGGTCAACATCACTGGCAAGGATGGCCTACGGACCCACCGGGTGGTCATCCGTTAGTCGAGGACCTTTGCCCAGAGGGTGGGGGTGAGTGAGGGGCCCAGTGCCTGTGATCAGGTGGTTTTGGTCTGGCCGGGTTGGGGATCCTGGCTATCTTTTGCGCTCAATCCCTGCTCCATGCTCCGGTCGACCTTTTCCCTTCTGACCATGATCGCGTTCGTCGCGGTCCGTTCCCAGTGCATCACCACGTTCCCCGCCACGGAGAATTTCACCAGCGGTTCGGTAGGCACTCCAGGCACACTGACCACAGGGTGGTCCAACCTCACGACCGGGGACGACCTTGATTGGAATGTCGACAACAATGGCACCCCAACGGACCTGACCGGCCCGATCGGTGACCACACGAGCAACAACACGTCAGGGAACTACATGTACGTGGAGGCCACGGGGGCGACGGCCACCCCCGGCAAGGTGGCGATCTTGCAGAGCAATTGTTTCGACCTGACCTCCCTCACGAATCCCTATCTCACGTTCTGGTATCACATGCAGGGCTCCCAGATGGGAACGCTGGTCGTGGACATGAGCGTGGGGGGCGTGATCACGTCCAATGTATGGTCGATGTCGGGTGATCAAGGGCTCAAGTGGAAGCAGGGCTGGCTCAACCTTCAACCATACGCCGGACAGAACAACGTTCGTCTTCGCTTCCGCGCGGTGACCGGTTCTGGTGAACTCAGTGACATTGCGATCGACGATGTGTTGGTGCGGAGCCTGATTCCTGTGCTGGGATGTCCCGATGTGAATGCGAGCAACTACAACAGCGCCGCCAACATCAACGACGGATCCTGCCAGTACGCCTGCCCCGTTGGATACAAGCGCGTGACCATTGAGATCATCAACGACAACTATCCGCAGGAAACGAG
>JADZGG010000389.1 GCA_020854015.1 Flavobacteriales bacterium | reverse complement strand
GCCGTCGATCGCGATGTACGTGTGGATGTCGACCAAGGGTGTGGCCGCGATGCCGCCGATGGCGGGCAGATACTGATTGGACTGACAGTTACCGAGCACATCCGTGGTATCGACCTGGGTCTCGAGGAAGACCGGCACCATGACCCCGGTGGCCGTGTCCACCGCATAACGGGTGTAATACTCGTGGATGTAGAACTGGCCGGCGAGCAGGTCGATGTCCCCGCTGATCAGGGAGAAGGGTGCGCCGTTGACCGTCAAAGGCACCGAACTCACCAGGGAACCGTCCGAGCCCCGGATGCGCAAGAGCGCGTCGGTGTTGCGGTCGAGCGCGATAAGGTCATCGTCGTGGCCCCAGCAGGCGCCGCAGACCGCCAGGCCGGGCAGCCAGTTCCCGAACGGCGTCGCCACGGCGGTGGCCGTGTCCAGCACGATCATCCGCGAACCGCCGGTGCCGTGCTCGAAAGCCACCAGTCCCTGCGCGGGTGTACAGGCCAGGCCGTCCATGTCGATCTCGATCCCATTGAGCCGCACGGTATCGACGATCACATGCGCTTCGGTCCATGGATCGTAGTGGAACAACAGGGTCGGGGGCTGTGAAAGGTCGGGCGGTTGGCCGGCCCGGGCCTTGGTACCCCAGATCGTCTGGGCCGAGGCCGGTGATAAGACAAGCGCCAGCAAGAGGAAGGACCAGGAGCGCATGGGCAGGGTGATCGAGCTGCGGAAGGTAACCCCTCCGCTCCTTCCAGAACGGCGTGGGCATGCTTGGGTTGCCGCTAACTTCGCTTACGATGCGAGCGTACACGGCCATCCCCCTCCTATCCGGGCTCGTGTTGGCGTGCGCAGCGTTCATACCCCACCAGGAGCGTCGCATCGAGCAACTCCCCGGGACCACCTGGGCCGCCAGCTACTATCATTATCACGAGGACTGGACCTTCGTGAGCGCGGACAGCGTAGCCATCCGCACCGGGCAATGGGGTTGGTCCATGCCCGTGGATCCGAACCTGATCGCTGAGGACAGCCTCTACCTCGGTGACCCGGAAGTGGTCGCCTACCGTCTCGAAGGCGATCAGCTCACGCTGGACGTTCATGGCGATGGTGGGATGGACACCTTGACCTGGGATGGCGAGCGCTTCGTGTCGAACTGGATGTACACCTACGGGCACGTGGTCCTCATCCAAGGCGGGAACGCGGACTGCCAGATGCACGATTGAACGATGCTCGCCGAAGCGTTCTACACTGACCGCACCGGCATCACCTGCACCACCATTGCTGCCAGCTCTTCTGGCGTCACCGCGTGATCAATGGCGCCCACGCTGTGCAATCGTTCACTGACGGCCTGCAAGGCCTGCGTGTTCACGGTGCCCGTGGTGTTCCAGCGCACCGAGGTGAACCAATCGGCCGCCGTGCTCACCGACATGCTATAGCGCTGCGCGATGGTGTCCGCGACGTTCTTCTTCTCCATGAGGCCACGCGCCTGATCGTGCAGCACGCGCAATAGCCTGCGCACCACATCGGCGGATGAGGCCAGCACTTCGTTCCGCGCCACCACCATGAAGCAAGGCCAAGCCGGACGCACAGCATCCACGCGCCTAAGCACTTCCAGTTCCACCCAATGCGCGGTGGTGCTCTGTTCCCATAGGAAGACCATGGGCTCTCCCGTGGCCATGCGGTCCAAGGCGCCTTGCAGGTCGTTCACGATGATGAAGTCCTTCTCGGTGGGCTGCCAGCCGTTCTGCTGCGCGTAGCTCATGTCCATCAGGTGGCTGCCCGAGTTGAAACGACTGATGGCGAAAGGCACGTTCTTCAGGTCCTTCGGGCTGCGGAGTTCGCACTTCGCGCTTACGTGCACGCCCCAGGTGAGCGGCGTGTCCACGTAGTTGCTCACGATACGGTTGGAACTGCCGTTCACAATGTCGCGCACGGCGCCCTCGGTCACCAGCACGGCGAGATCCACTTCACCGGCGCGGAGCAGATCGCACATCGCCCCGGTGCCTTCAGGAACGGTCCTCCATTGCACGTCGATCCCGGCGCGCAGAAAGGCACGACGTTCAAGCCCGAGCTGCCAGGGCAGGTTGAAGTGTTCCGGTACACCGGCGATACGGAGGGTGGTCATCGAGTTCTAAGTGTCAAGTCTCGAGGGACAAGGTTCAAGTCTGAAGCTACAAGGGATATCTGACAAGTATCAAGTCCGTGAACAACAAGTCCCAAGTGATCATGACCACTTGGGACTTGACACTTGCTACTTGGTCCTTGCTCACTTCCGCACGTAACCCTCGAAGCTGTTGTGATCCTTCTCGTGCAGCTCCTTGGCGGAGAGGCTCTTGAAGTAGGCGTATGTGATCTTGAGGCCTTCGGCACGGCTCACCTTGGGCTGCCACTTCAGCAGCTTCTTGGCGAGGGTGATGTCCGGCTGGCGTTGCATGGGATCGTCCTGTGGGAGTGGCTTGTACACCAGCTTTTGCTTGGTGCCGGTGAGCTTCACGATCTCCTCGGCGAACTGCTTGATGGTGATCTCCGCGGGGTTGCCGATGTTCACGGGTCCGGCGTAGTCGCTCAGGAGCAAACGGTAGATGCCTTCGATCAGATCGTCCACGTAGCAGAAGCTGCGCGTCTGGTTCCCCTTGCCGAAGATGGTGAGGTCCTCACCGCGCAACGCTTGACCGATGAAGGCTGGGAGCACCCGGCCGTCGTTCAGTCGCATGCGTGGACCGTAGGTGTTGAAGATGCGCACCATGCGGGTCTCCACTCCGTGGTAGGTGTGGTAGGCCATGGTAATGGCCTCCTGGAAGCGCTTGGCTTCGTCGTACACACCCCGCGGTCCCACGGTGTTCACATGGCCCCAGTACTCCTCGTTCTGCGGGTGGACCTTGGGGTCTCCGTAAACCTCGCTGGTGCTGGCCACCAGAATGCGCGCGCCCTTGGCCTTGGCAAGACCGAGCAGGTTGTGCGTGCCGAGCGAGCTGACCTTCAGGGTTTGGATCGGGATCTTCAGGTAGTCGATCGGGCTGGCGGGGCTGGCGAAGTGCAGGATGAACTTCAGGTCGCCGGGCACATGCACGAAGGTGCTGACGTCGTGGTGGAAGAATTCAAAGTCCTCGCGTTTGAAGAGGTGCTCGATGTTCTTGAGGCGGCCGGTGATCAGGTTGTCCATGCCGATCACATGGTAGCCCTCCTTCAGGAATCGGTCGCAAAGGTGCGAACCCAGGAAGCCAGCAGCGCCGGTGATCAGGACACGCTCCTTGGGCCTCTTCACAACGGCCAGCTTGGCAGCGGGTTTCTTAACTGGTTTCGGCGCAGCCACCTTTTTCGCTGGTGCCTTGGTCGGTTTCTTGGGCACGGTGTTCTTCTTGGCCATGTTCGTTGTGTGTCCGCACGGTCGACCCCATGGGTCGACGCTACGGCGGCGTTTGGGTGATCAGGCGTTGACGACGTTCCTTCCGATGCTCACATAGGTGAAGCCCTTCTCCTGCATCGTCTCCAATTCGTAGAGGTTGCGACCGTCGAAGATCACGGGCTGCTTCAGGCTGCCCTTCACGCGCTCCATGTCCGGCGTGCGGAACTCGGCCCACTCGGTGCAGATGATCAGCGCGTCAGCGCCGGTGAGGGCATCATACTCATCATGCGCGTAGCGGATGATGTCGCCCTTCATCTTCTGCACGTTCTTCATGCCCTCGGGGTCGAAGGCGGCCACGGTGGCTCCTTCCTTCAGCAAAGCGTCGATCATGTACAAGGCCGGTGCCTCGCGGATGTCGTCGGTGTCAGGCTTGAAGGCCAGGCCCCACATGGCGAAGTGCTTGCCTTTGAGCGAGCCGCCGTAGTGCTTCTTGATCTTGGGCATGAGAGCGGTCTTCTGCTCCTCGTTCACCTTCATCACACTCTCGATGATCTGGAAATCGTAGCCCGCTTCCTTGCCGCTCTTGGCCAGGGCCTGCACGTCCTTGGGAAAGCACGAGCCTCCGTAGCCGATGCCGGGGAAGAGGAAGCGCTTGCCGATGCGGCTGTCGCTTCCCATGCCGATGCGCACCTTGTCCACGTCAGCGCCAACGGCCTCGCAGAAGTTCGCGATCTCGTTCATGAACGTGATCTTGGCCGCGAGGAAGGCGTTGGCCGCGTACTTCGTGAGCTCCGCGCTGCGCTCGTCCATGAAGATGATGGGATTGCCCTGACGGACGAAGGGCTTGTAAAGCTCCTCCATCAGCTTGCGTGCACGCTCGCTGCTGGTGCCCACCACCACGCGGTCGGGCTTCAGGAAGTCGTCCACGGCGAACCCTTCACGCAGGAACTCGGGGTTGCTCACCACGTCGAACTCGACCTTGGCGTGCTTCTTCACCGCATCGGTCACTTTTTCGGCAGTACCAACGGGCACGGTGCTCTTGTCCACCAGCACCTTATAGTCGGTCATGAGCTTCCCGATGTCGGCGGCGGCATTCAGCACGTAGCTCAGGTCGGCGCTACCATCCTCACCGGGAGGTGTCGGCAGCGCGAGGAATACGATCTGTGCTTTCTCCAAAGCTTCGGCCAGGTCGGTGGTGAAGCGGAGGCGGCCCTGACGGATGTTCCGCTCGAAGAGCACATCCAGGTGAGGCTCATAGATGGGCACCTTGCCCTCCTTCATCATCTTCACCTTCTCAGCGTTGATGTCCACACAGACCACATTGTTGCCGGTCTCGGCGAAGCATGTGCCCGTTACGAGACCAACGTATCCTGTTCCTACTACTGCGATGTTCATGGGGAATGGTCGGGCGGGAAGATCCCTGCCCTTACGATTTACTGGTTGAAATAGCTCTTCACCGTCGTGATGATGTGAGCGAGTTGTTCATCGTCGAGCTCGGTGCTCATGGGGAGGCTGAGCACTTCGTGCGTGAG
>JADZGG010000388.1 GCA_020854015.1 Flavobacteriales bacterium | reverse complement strand
GGCAGCGGTCGGTCGCGGTGCCAGGGCTACGATCCCGGCCACCTTGGTTGACCAGGCTTTCGTGTGGTCTTTGGTGTACAGGCCTTGCGCTGGCGAGTTGGGTTCGTCCAACACGGGCAGGTCGAAGGACTGAACGTCCACCAGTTCGAACTCGGCATCGGTGCGTTGGTTCGCCAACCCCATCACCCACTTGGCGACGGCTTCACCGTTGCGACCAGGACGTGTGCTTCCGAGAACGATGGCGATGTTGATCATGGTCGTTGGGTTGGTTCGAAGGGTGCAGAGCAGATCCAGGTCCGCGTTCCCAGGCCGCATTCGTTCCGGCCGACGGATCGTCGCACGTGCTGTGCTGAATGCAGCCGGACCATTGCGGGCAGGGCTGTGCGAGATCACCGTTCCGATGTACACCTGTTCTCCGGCAGGGGCATGGATGCCCCAAATCCCCGGGCACGACCACCCCATGGTGACCACCGATGCGCAGTTCTTCAGTAGCGCGAACGCTGCGTTGAATTGCACACCTTTGTTGCATCCGCTCTCTGCAGCCATGACCACGCTCACCGCTCCGCTGTCGTCCCAGCTTTCGCACCTTGCCGAGAACCTGATCGGTTCCGAGATCATCCGCATCGCCGGGCAGATCAACCAACGCATTGCGGCGGGGGAACCCATCGCGAACCTCACCATCGGCGACTTCGATCCAAAGGTGTTCCCGCTACCGGAGGCTTACGTGAACGAGATCATCACCGCGTACCGCGAAGGGCACAGCAACTATCCCCAGGCCAACGGCATGGAGGTGCTGCGCACGGAGGTGAGCCGCTTCATCGCCCGCACCCAGGGGTTGAACTACACGAAAGAGGAAGTGCTGATCGCGGGTGGAGCGCGACCCTTGATCTACGCGGCCTTCCGCGCCATCGTGGATGGGGGAGAGAAGGTCGTATTCCCCTTGCCGAGCTGGAACAACAACCATTACACCTTCCTCTCTTCGGGACAGCAAGTGGCCGTGCAGACCTCGGCCGCCAACCGTTTCTTGCCTACCGCTGATGATCTGCGCGGTCACCTTAGCGATGCGGCGCTGGTGGCGGTCTGCTCGCCACTGAACCCCACAGGCACATCGTTCACCGCGGAAACACTTGCCGAGATCTGCGACCTGATCCTCGCGGAGAACGCACGCCGCTTGGGCGAAAAGCCCCTGTACCTGCTCTACGATCAGATCTACTCCGCCTTGACGCTCGGCGATACGGTGCATGTGGATCCCGTTTCGTTGCGCCCGGAGATGCGTCCCTACACCATCTACATCGACGGGGTGTCCAAGGCTTTTGCTGCCACGGGTGTGCGGGTGGGCTGGGCCTTCGGGCCGGAACGGATCATGCAGAAGATGCATTCATTGCTGGGTCACGTGGGCGCTTGGGCGCCCAAGCCGGAACAGATCGCCACCGCGCGTTTGCTGAAGCAGGAGGCTGTTGTGAGCGACATCATTGCTCATCACAAAGCCATGATCACCGAGCGTGTGGAAGCCTTGTACACGGGCTTCGTGGCCCTTCGGGAGGAAGGCTTTCCCGTGGACGCGATCGCCGCGCAGGGCGCCATGTACCTCACGGTGAAGATCGACCTGCAGGGGAGAACCTTGCCTGACGGAAGCACCTTGGGCGATGCCGAGGACGTTACCAGCTTCCTGATCCGCGAGGCGAAGCTGGGACTGGTGCCTTTCTACGCCTTCGGGGCGGAGCGCAACGATCCCTGGTTCCGCATCTCGGTGGGCACGCTACGCATGGAAGCGATCCCGGCCATCTTCGAGAACCTGCGGAAGGCGCTGGTGACCGTGCGTTAGGTCGCGTGTGTTATCGGGCTGGCTTCGGCCCCAGCTCGAACTCCAGCGTTCCGCCGGACATGATCTCAGCGTGCGTGATGGAGCGGCGGTCCAGCGGTTGACCGTTGAGCTTCACGTGCTGCACGTAGACGTTCTTCGGTCCCTGTTTCTTCGCGATCACGGTGAAGGTCTTGCCGTTCTCCAGTGGGATCGAAGCCTGTTCCACCACAGGAGCACCCAGCTCGTACACATCACTGCTGGGGCACATCGGATAGAAGCCGAGCGCACTGAAGATGTACCACGCGCTCATCTGCCCACAGTCGTCGTTACCGCTCAGTCCGTCCGGTTTCGGCTTGTACATGATGTCCAGCACATCGCGCACGCGCTTGCCCGCCATCCACGGCCGGTCGCTGTAGTTGTAGAGGTAGGCCACGTGGTGACTGGGTTCGTTGCCGTGCACGTAGTTGCCCATGATCCCGTCGCGCGTGATGTCCTCGGTCTTCTCGAAGTACTTGTCATCCAGCCGCATGGTGAAGAGGGAATCCAAGTGGTCACCGAAGCGCTTTTGGCCGCCCATCAAGCGCACAAGGTTCTCTGGCTCATGCGGAACATAGAGGCTGAAATTCCACGCATTGCCTTCGATGAAGCCTTTCTGATGCGTGTCCAGCGGGTCGAATTCTACCATGAAGGTCTCATCGCTCAGAAGTGGCCGCATGAAGCCGCTTGTCGGATCGAAGACGTTCGTGTAGTTCAAGCTTCGCGCTGTGAATTCTTCCACAACTTCAGTCTGGCCTATGCTCCTTGCCATGCGCGTGATGCAGCGGTCATCGTAAGCGTACTCCAAGGTCTTCGAAACGCTCGCCCCGCTGCGGTCTTCTGGAACGAACCCTAGGTCGATGTAGTTGTCGAGCCCTTCGAAGCTCCGATGCCTTGCCGTTGCCACACAAGCATCCAGAGCATGCTCCGGATCGAAACCGGTGATCCCTTTCACATGCGCATCGGCGATAACGCTCACGGCGTGGTAACCGATCATGCACCAATTCTCGTTGGCGTGGTGGCTCCAGTTGGGCAGCATATGGTGCGCGCTCTGGTCGTAGTGCGACAGCATGCTGTTGACGCAGTCGCTCGACCGTTCGCGCTGAATGATGTTGAACAGTGGGTGCAGCGCTCGGTAGGTGTCCCACAGCGAGAAGGTGGTGTGGTTGGTAAAGCCTTCCGCCGTGTGGATGTTCTGGTCCAATCCACGGTACTGGCGGTCCACATCCATGTACACGGTGGGTGAGAGGCAGGCATGGTACATCGCCGTATAGAAGTTGGTGAGGACCTCGGGCCGCGAGCTAGTGATCCGGATGCGCGATAGTTCCTGTTGCCAGGCATCTTGTGTTTCCCGCACCACACGGTCGAAGTCCCAATGCGCAACTTCGGCCTGCATGTTCTTCAGGGCACCCTCAGTGCTCACACTGCTCAGTGCCACCTTCACCATCAGCTTGGCATTGGGCTTCAGATCGAAGTCGAACCAGGCGCGCAGTTGCTTGCCTGCCATCTCCGGGAAGTCCTTCGTCTGATCGAACTTCCGCCAGAAGCCGCGGTACTCGCTGGGCCGCGCATCGGGTTGTTGGCCGTAGTGCGTGATCGGTTCACTGAAGACCATGGCGAAGTAGACCGTGCGCGTGCGGCCCCAGCCGTTGGTCTGCCGATAGCCCGTCACCAGCGTGTCGTTCTCCACGCGGACGAAGGTCCACACGTTCTTATCCACATGGTTGTAGATCCCGTGGACCAGGTCGAGGATCACATGCGCGCTATCCCTTTGCGGGAAGGTGTAGCGGTGCATGCCCACGCGCGTGGTGGCTGTGAGCTCGGCTTTGATGTCGTGATCCTCAAGGAGCACTTCGTACTTGCCGGGCGTGGCCTTCTCATTGCCGTGGTGGATTACCGAACGAAAGCCGCTCGCTGGTGCTGCGGCAGTGCCGGGGTTCATCTGCAAGGGCCCGGCCGTGGGCATCAGCAGGATGTCGCCCAGATCGCTGTGCCCTGTGCCGCTGAAGTGCGTGTGGCTGAACCCGACGATCGTGCTGTCGTCATACTGGTATCCCGAACACGTGCGATAGACCTCCGGGTTGTACTTGCCGTCCACTGCATAGGGGATCGTGTCCGTGTCAGGGCTCAGTTGCACCATGCCAAAAGGAGCGCTCGCACCTGGATACACATGGCCCATGCGCTGTGTGCCGATCATCGGGTCCACGTAGCGGAGCACATCCGGTGCCTTCTCTTGGGCCAGCAGATCGGTGAGGCCGGTGAGCGGCAGAAGGACGAGGAGCAACGTTCGCATTCGCACAAGGATAGC
>JADZGG010000387.1 GCA_020854015.1 Flavobacteriales bacterium | reverse complement strand
TCTGGAAAGTCGAGAACGCGAACGCAACACCCCGAACACTGCCATAGAAGGTGTTGTTGTCCACTTCCATCCAACGCTGTGTGCCGAAGGTGGCGAAAGCCGTAAGGCCTGTATGCACCATGTTGTTCCTGATCCGGCCGCGCGATCCGGTGGTAGCCACCACACCTGCCGTGGTGCGGATACCGATGGCCAAAGCACCCAAAGCCACCACGTTGTTCCGCTCGATCCGGAAACCGGCCGTTCGCGCGCCGATCACGATCCCACCGAACAATGCAGAACCCGAGGTGATCGTGTTCTGAAGGACCGTGATCCCGCCACCTGGATGGTCCAAATGAAACGCCTCCAATGATTGACCGACCGCCACGCAATGCTCAATGCGCACATGATCGGTGGCGGCTGCGGATGCCATGTAGATGCCGTAACTGCCTCCTTGAAACCGTGTGCTCAGCACCACCAGGCTATCGTCCGCCATGGTGGTTTGGTGGAAGATGATGCTGGGCTGTTGTATGGTAGGGTTGGCCGTGGCGAGCTTGCAGTTGCTGATACGCACGTCACGACTTCCGTCCGTGCCCGCGTACGAGACCACATTACCGAATTGGTCCGTGCCTGTCCGTTGCAGCGTAAGGCGTTCGAACCGTACGTAGTCGGCCCCGGTCATCCGCACCACCCAATCGTCCGTCATGGTAGCCCCTGTAGGCCACTCCAGCACAGCCGCTGCGCTATCGAGCGCCTGACCACGGAAGGTGATGGTATTCGTTGCTGAGTTGCCTGCGATCGGTGGCAGCGTGATCTGCTCGGTATAGGTGCCGCTCTCCACGAGGAACAGCACTGGGCCTGCGATCCCGCACGAGATCATCGCATTCGCCGCGGAGTTGAACGTTGGGTGATCGGCAGCTACGGATGGGCCGATGATATACGTCCCGCTCAGCGCTGCGCACTGCGCGGTGGTTTCGTCCGCGCCGATCTCCGGGTTGCTCAAGGCGGGCAGCGGTCGCGCATCACCATCCAGGTCCGCGCCCATGCCGGCGATCACTTGCCCCGCTCCAAGGCAAGGTGATGTGCCTTGCAGATGCAGGTCGGCCAGTGGGTCCACGAACTGGGGTTCCGTCATCAGGGAATTGCCGTTCATCCCCGTAGCGGCATTCAGCGCTGCGATCGTGGCATACCAGGAAGGGCCCCATTGCACGCTATTGCCAGCGAGCGAACGGAACACGTTGTTGTCCGAGGCACTGACCCGGGATGCCGGATCGACACGCAGTGTGTAACCCGCGCTCCGGAAGATGTTGTTGCGAATTCGGATGCCTGTGCCCGACCCCACCACCACGACCATCGCCTGACCACCTGCACCGCTCATATTGACGCTGTTGTTCGATACGTCGATATACGAGCAGATACCGTTCATGGCGGATATGCCGTTCAGGGCGGTGGTCGTTCCGATGATGACATTCCCCTCCACTTTGATCGGGGTGCCCACCGTGCCTGAAGTGGTATTGAACAAGAGGCCGCTGAACAGGTTCGAGGCCCCTGTGAAGGTGTTGCGCCGTACGGTGATGTTGCCCGAGCAGAAGTCGAACAGCGCACCGCGTGTGGAACCGGTCGCCCGTGTCGTGATCACGTTGTCCTCCATCAAGAACGTACCGTTGCTCCACGAATTGAGGTTGAGCCCCCGCAACACGTTGGTGAGACTGTTGCGGCTCATGGTGAACGAACCAGAGCTTACGAACGAGAGGTAGGGCCCCATCCCGTTCGTCATGGTGCAATCCTCCAAAGAGGATGCGCCAATGGCTGGCCCGGCGATCGCGATCATTTCGCGTGAGCCGGTAGTGGACGTGGACGTACTGGAGATGAAGCGGTCGTTCAGGAAATGCCAGTCCGTGCTACCGGTAAGCACATTCACGATACGGGCATAGTCCAGTGCGCCGGAACGCTGCAGGGTGATGTGCTGGAAGGTGATGCGGTCGCAACCGTTCAATTGCAACAGGTAATCGTTCGTGTTGGTGGCCTGCGAGGGATGGTCGAGGGTGACGAGTGAATTGTCCAGTCCTTGGCTTCGAAAGAGGATGGTGTTCGCCGCAGAGGCTCCAGCGATCGCCCCGATGTTCAGCTGTTCGTTATAGATGCCGCTGAACACATTGAAGATCACCGGGCCACTGACCCCGGAAGTGGTAAGCGCCGTCACCGCCGCCGTGAACGTGGCGTAGTTGCCAGCCGTGCCGATGGTGTAGGTACCATTCAGTTGGGCACTGGTGGAAGTCGCGGTGAGGAGGAGGGCCGCGATCAGGGAGGAACGGATGGGCCGGAACATGGGAGAGCAGGAATGCCATGCAAAATCCCCCGATGGCCGGGTGCGTGTCCAGCGCGATCGGGTGAACGAACGATCCGGATGGGTGAACGCCCCGGTGCCTTTCCAGGCTCCGGGGCGTTTGGTGGTCGGTAGGGACCGGTCGATCAGTGTGCGACCACAACGCGGCTGGTGATGCCAGGCCATTGCGGGAACCGTGCGATGTAAGTGCCCGGGGTGAGACCATCCAAGCGGACGGCCTGGCCGGGAATGCTCATGCCGCTCAGCACCACCCGGCCATCGGCGCCATGCAGTGTGAAGGGCTGGACTTCTTCGTCCGGCAGCACGAACACCACCTGATCCTGAGTCGGGTTCGGATAAGCACCGATCACGACAGTGGCCGCGGGAAGCACGGGCGGGGCCGCCACCAATGACTTCACTCCCACGCTGCCGTACTCGTCCGCGCCGATGTCATACTGCCCCAAAGCCGGGCGCACCCCATTGTCATAGTCCTCCATCACTTCCGCATTCGCGTAAGCGCGGTTGATGTTAGGGGATGTGTCCTTGATGTGCAGGTTGGTCTTGTTGACGTAATGCGGGACCGCGCTCATCGAACTGTCCTCCATGGTCGTGTTCAGCTGGATCAGGGCCTTGGTGGCGTAAACACCGTAGGCGTTGCCAGAGCCGGACATGCTCACGTTGTTGTGGTGGCTCACCGGCCATGGTGAAACCAGATTGCTTGCGTAGTTCAGGCCGATCGCATTGTCCCCGATGATCCGGATGGAGTTCGATGTGATCTCCGAATTCCCGTCCACGGCGTTCCGGATGTACACACCACTGAGGTCGTCGTGCTCCGCATAAACACTGTTGTGGCGGATACGCAGGGAACCCTGGATCGGCGCTGTGATCTCACCGCCAGGATAGGAGGAGTTGTAGTAACGCACTCCGATGGCGGAGCGCACATCGGCCATCAGACCGGCATCCGGGAACACGCTCATCATGTTGTTGTCAAGGACGAGATCGAAGCCGGCCTCATCGTCCTTCAAGTTGACGTGGATGGCTGAATATGGTCCGTAACAAACAACGCGATTGCGCACGACCGTGCCCTGTACGAGCCCTGTGACGGTGATCCCACTGCCATGGATCGTATAACCATCGCTCACGTCGGGGACACCATCCACGTCATTGTCCTCGATCACCGCCGTGGTGCATCCATGGACCTGTATCCCTGAGCCGAAATGGACCACTTCATTCCCCGCGATCTCCGGTGCCGCTCCCGTAACCGATATCCCTTCCCACTCCGATCGGCCCGGGCTGAGCGGGAAGTGCTCTGCGCGGTTGTCGAGCAGTCGGGCATTGTCCCCGGTCACAAGGATGGCCGTGGACGTGGCATCCCCGTTCAGGTCGATATGGCAGCGCGCCATGTGGAATCCATCGGCTTCCACATTCACCACCGCACCATAGAACCGCCCGACCGTACCTGCCGGGCGCGTACCTGATATCTGCAGATCCGCCATGCGCACGTGATCGCAGGTCACCAGCACGGGATGATCGGATGCGGTGGTTATCCCGTGCGTGAAATGCACATCGAATGCGCCCGGGTTCAACGGTTTGATGGTGATGCGGTTCGTGCTGCTCACTCCGGCGACCGGTCCGAGCACCAATTGTCCGCTGTATATACCAGGCGCTACCGTGAGCTGCACAGGTCCGGAAACACCTGCGGCCTCCAGGTCATCCCATGCGTCTTGAACGCTCTGATAATCTCCACCTGCTAGATCAATGGAGTAACTCCCGCTCATCTGGGCATGCATGCACATGGGAGTGAGAATGCCCGAGAGAATGAAAAGGCGAAGCATGGACATCGTTGCAGTGCAATTGGTGAGCCGCAAACGTGCCCCATTGCAAGGCTTCGCCCTCGGACGATCGGGTGAACGCTGAACAGGATCGGGTGAACGCCTGCCGAAGACCTACCTAGTGCGCTTGTAGTTGCGCACCACCAGTCGAACGGCAGTTCCGTTCTCGCCGGTGATGGTATGCTCAGCCTTCAATTTGCTGGCGAAGGTGCGGATCATGCCTAGTCCGAAACCGGTTCCGCCCGCCGCGACCTGTGCCGGGTCCTTCATGACGATGCCATCTTCGATCACGTCGACCAGCAGTTGGCCATCCCCTGCTTCCGCCATGGACACCTGCAAACGCCCAGAGCGCCCCTCAGGCCAAGCGTACTTCAGGGCGTTGGTGATCAGCTCGTTGAGGATGAGGCCCAGCGGCACGGCCGTGTCCACATCAAGGTTGATGGGGTGTACGCGCAGATCAAGTTGCACGCGATCCGACATGCTGTAACTCGTAACCAGTCCGTTGGCCAGCTTCGCCACATAGTCGGGCATCTGCACGCCGGTGAGGTCGCCTTCGCGGTAGAGGTCCTGGTGGATCAGGGCCATGCTCTTCACGCGCAAGCGGCTGTCGTTAACGGCTTGTTTGGCGGTCTCATCGGTGATGCCGCGCCCTTGGATGCTGAGCAAGCTGCTCACTGTTTGTAGGTTGTTCTTCACGCGGTGGTGGATCTCGCGCAGCAGCAACTCCTTCTCCTTCAATTGCGCTTCGATCACCTGCTTCTGGCGTGTCATCTCAGCCTCTCCTTTGCGCTTCAAACGGTAAGCACGGAAGGCGAACAGCGCGGCCAACAGGAACAACACCGCACCCACCGCAATGGCCTTGATGGTGAGCGCACGCCGTTCCAGCTGCGCGTTACCTTCTGCAATGAGCACGTCCTTCTTCCCGCTCTCGTACTTCTCTTGCATCTCGGCGATGCGCGCGGTGCTTTCCGCACTGAAGATCGTATCGCGCAATGCGTCCGCCGCCTTGAAGTGGTGCAGCGCTGAGTCGAACCGCTGCAGTCGTTCAAACCACTCACCGAGGAATTCGTGCGCATTGGCCTGGATATCGCGCGCGTCCACATCCCGGGCCAGTTCAAGCCCTTCCCTCATGAGCAGCTCCGCGCTGTCCGCGATGCCCACCTTGCCATGCAAGCGACCAAGGTCAGCCAGCATGTTGGCGCGGGTGTTCTCATCCGCGCCCACCGGCATCAATGCCACCGCGCTGCGCAGGATCCCGTGCGCTTCATCGGTGCGCCCTAGCTCGTCCAGCGCATTGGCCAGGTTCATCCGTGTAGTGGCCGCGTATTGGTCCATGCCCAGAGCAGTGAGCAGGGAATCCGCCATGCGATAGAATGGCACGGATGATCCGTAGTCCTTCCGCTCATAGAACAGATTGCCCATGTTGTTGGACACGTTCGCTATCCACACCGTATCCGGGATGTTGCGGAATCCGTTCAACGCCAGCTCGTACTCCGTGCTCGCCTTATCGAAGCGGCGCATTTCCTCGTGGATGGACCCGATGTTGTTGTGCGCCATGGCCTCGTACCACGGATCGCCGCCGCGCTCGAAGAAGGGCACCGCAGCGATGTAGTGCCGCAAGGCCTCTTCATGTTCGCTGCGACTGGTGTAGCACATGCCGGTGTAGTTGTGCCCTTTGCCGATCTCCAGGTCGATGCCGCTGCGTTCGGCGATGCTCCGGTATTCCGCAGCGAAGACCAACGCGCTGTCGGGATCGTTGAACACGGTGGCGCGCAGCAGCTCGGTGAGCACCGCCAGCCGCGACGTGTCTTGCGCCAGCGCATCGCGCACGCGCAGCAGGCTGTCGAGCTGCGCGTGGGCGCCGAGCGCGCACAACCACAAGGCAACTGCGATGGACCGCATGCGCGCAAGATGCGGAAACCCGACGGACATCGCCGCCCTCACAACAAGCGCAGGCGTTTCATCACCTCGGGCCTGAAGCTGCGTCCGATGGGCAACCACTTGTCGCCCACGTGCAATCCGTTGTCGCTCACGGCCTGCACACGCTCCAGGTTCACCGCGTGGCAACGGTGGATGCGCTGGATGCGTTCATCGGCCACGGTATCCAGCACTTCCTTCAGCATGCGCGGCACTATGAAGGTGCGCGCCGCGGTGTGCACGGTGGTGCTGTTGTCATCGGCTTCCAGGTAAAGCACCTCGCTCACGGCCACACGGCTCCACTGCCGCCCGTCGCGCACGAAGACCGCCTTGCCCGCCGTGTTCATGGGCTCACTGCTTCACGAACCGCACTGTGCGCAATGCGTTGCCGTCGTTCCAGCGCACCAGGTGCATGCCGGGTTGGAGCGCACGCACATCAAGGGTGGTCAGCTGCCGGGCGGTGCCCGTTAGGACGGTGCGGCCCTGCGCATCCAGCACATCGAAGCGCGCCCCCGCGACCAGTCCTGCCACATGCAGCACATCGAAGGCCGGGACGGGGAACAGCTTGATAGCGTTCTCCTGCAAAGGGTCCACCGCAGTGTTGAAGTTCACGTTCACCGTCCACGTAATGGTATAGCTGCAGCCGTTCACATCGGTGAATTCGCACCAGTACACCCCTGGGGTGACCACAGGGATGCTCTGTGAGTTGGAGCCTTCGTTCCATACGTAGTTGGAGCCCGCAGGAGCTGTCAGTGTGTAAGGCAGATCGCTGGCGAGGACATCAATGGTGCCCGCATTGATCGTTGCGCTGAAGGAGAACTCATCGGCGCCCATGTCGCACACGGGGTTGCCGCGCGCATCGCCATCGATGTCGCTGGCCGCAACGAAGAAGTACTGGCCAGCGAGGTCGTTCGTGCAACCGTTCAGGTGCAGGTCGGGCTGGATGGGGAATACGGGATCGATGTCCGTGTCGCCCGCACCCATGCCTGTGCCGGCCTGATGTGCAGCAAGGTCAGCGTAGAAGCCGCTTCCCACTTCGGAGAGGTTCGCTCCCGTCGTGAAGAGGCAGTTATGGTCCTCGACGGCCACGTTCCCGGCCACATCAACGTTGTAGGCATGTCCGCCCGCGGCGTTCGCGAAGATGTTGTTCCGGACCAGCGCATCCTGCCCATCAGGGAAACCGCTCAAGTGGTAGAAGGCGTAGCTCTGGAAGGGATTCGCTTCGGCGATCAAGACGCTGTTGTGCACGATCTTCATGTCCCACAGGTTGTACACGGCGATCCCCCAGACATCTCCGGGCGCGCTGCAGTACACCATGTTGTCGTTGATCATGTTGCCCGTGGTGTTCTGCGTATTGCCGACCTCGATGCCCGTGCAGCCGCCCGTGGTGGCATACGCCCGCACCTGATTGCGGCGGATCTGGCTTCCGTTGTCGAAAAAGCCCGTGCGGATACCGGTGTAGAAGACCCCGACTTGCGTGGTGAGCAGATTGTCGCCGATCTGGCCTACGGCGTTGTTGACAGTGATGCCCGTGGCGTACTGGTCCGTGAACGTGTTGCCGGTGATGATGAGCCCTTGAGAGCGGTTGCCGAAGTCACCCTCGAAATCGAGGTGGATGGCCTCGTATCCGTTGCGGAACGTATTGTCGTTGATGATCACATCCTGCGGGTTGTCCGGGTTGCCCATGTTGTTCTGGTCGCACCACACCAGTGCCCGCTCGAAGCCGGCGTTCTGGTCAGGGTCCGTGCTGCCCTCGACCACGCAATCGGAGATGTTGAGCACCTCGTTCCCGTTCTGGAACACAACGGCCCGCGCATAGAAGGCATCCAACGCTCGGAGCGTCAACGCTTGAAGCACTACGCCGTCGGTACCGTCGAGCAAGAAGATGAAATTATCCGTGGTGGTCGTGGCGTCGAACTCCAGCACCACGGACGAGGCGATGTTGTTCTCGCTCTTGAAGGTGATGAAGCCGTAGTTGCCGGGCACGGCGCCCAACGCGTATTGCCCGGTGTAGGTGCCGGGCCGGATGTCGAAAGTGAGGTTCCCGGTGGCCCCTTGGTTCATCAGTGCCGTGACGGCCGCCGTGATGGTGGCATAGTCGGGGTTGGCACCGCCGATGGTCTTGGTGCCGGTGATCTGCGCCACCGTGAGGAGCGGTGCGCCGAGGAGGGTAAGTAGAGCGGCGAGTTGTTTCATGGTGTGGTGAGTTTGTTCAAGAGGCCTTTGCCCTTCTTCAGGATGTCGCTACCACCGGACTGTTGCGGTGGAGCGCCGCCCTGGTCCGACATGTTCGGGCCGTCGGAAGATACGGGCGCGGTACTTCCCTTGCACAACATTCCCGGCTCGTAACTGTTGATCCGCGCGATATCGTCGGCACTGGTCAGCATCCATACTTCCAGCGCTGCGATCTTGAAGGTCTCTCCCACTTTCTGGCCGTTCTTCCACGTGCCTCCTGCTTTCGTCAGGGCCATGCGCACATGCGCGTCCTGCGTGGCATTCCACCACTCCATGCCATTGGGCTGCTGGCTCTTCACTCCGGGATCGGGGCAATACTGCTGCGCGTAGGTGCTCTTGCCTTTGAAGGCGTTGTTCACCGCTTTGTTCACAAGGTCGGCACCTTGGGGCGTTAGACGCGTGGAGCTTCCTTCCACGAAATACACGGGCGCCAGCATGCGGATCAGGTAGGCCTCGAATTGCGCTGCCGTGCCCTCGCGTAGCAGCTTGTGGGTGTGCGTGAACACGTCCACATCGCGGGCAAAGTCAGGGATCGTCACCTCGCCAAGCGCGGCCAGTTCGGCTTGTGCCTGGCTTTCCATTTCCCGGCTGCCGATGGTCTCCATCGCGCGGATGTCCTCGGGTGAATAACTGCGCTTGTTGTCGTGCCGCACGTCGCGTTCCACGGTTACCATGAACGACCGCCACGGATCGCTCACCTTCTCGCGGTAGAAGCGTGTCTCCTGCCGCGTGCTTTCCGTGGCCACTTCCACATCGCTGATGATCACATCGGCCACCACCTCGAACTCCATGCTGAACGAGAGCGGCGTGTGCCACACGGTCTTCGGATCGGCGGCCACCGCGATGCTCCTCAGGTCCACCATGCGGTTGTAGCGGTATTCGCCCACGAAGTCCTTCAGGTATTTGCGCGCGTGCGCCAGGATCTCCTCGTTGGTGGGTGCGGGGATGCCTTCGTACTCGTTGAGACTGGTCTTCCATTCGCGGTAGCTGGGCGGGTTACCGGTGTGGTAGCGCGCGAAACCATACACCACCACTTTGGCGTTGGGGAACTCCGGCACATCGGCGGGCAGCCAGATGGTGGCGCCGCGCTCCCAGAACCACTGCGCGTGCGCATCGCTCCACACCTTCTTGGTGGTGCCCTTCACCAGCTCCACCTTCAACTGCTTGGGGCTGGCGATGTCCTGCAGGATCTGGGCGTCGGTGGGCTGGGCATAGGCCGCCAGGACCGAAAGGCAAATGGCGGCGAGCAGCAGGGCGGTACGGGTGCGCATGGCAGTGGGCGTTGGTGCAACGAACGTGCGCCATCGGCGGCGTCAACGGCACACCGATCGGGTGAACGCACGGATGCAATGGGTGAACGTCAGAGCGTCCGTATCCGTGCCATGAGTGCTTCCTTGTGCGTTTTGCCGATGGGAATGTTCTGTGGGCCGATGCGCACGTAACCTTCCTCCACGATGCTCACCTTGCGCAGGTCGACCAAGTAACTCCGGTGGATACGCAAATGGTAAGGGCTGCGCAACTTTTCCTCCACCGCATTGAGCGTACTGGTGATAACGTACCTCCTCGTCGGCGTATAGAGGGTC
>JADZGG010000386.1 GCA_020854015.1 Flavobacteriales bacterium | reverse complement strand
TGTTCACGTTGTCGGCCTGGTCGAAGTGCTTCACCATGTCCACGTTGGCGGGCAGGCCGCTGCGGAAGCCTTCAATGGCGGCATCGTACTTCTCCTGTGCCTGTGTGATGTTGTTGCCTTGCTTCAATGCCGCGTTCACGAAGACACTGCGGTGCCCATTGAGGCGGGTGATGTGCTTCTGTTCGGCCTGGTCGGCACGGACCTCGGCCACGTCGCGCAGCAAGGTGATACTTCCGTTGGCGCTCCACACCACGGTGCTCGCTACGTCCTCCGGGCCGGTGTAGCTACCGCTGGTCTTTACGTTCAGCGCCTTGGTGCCGACCTCCACACTTCCACCGGGGATGTTGGCCACCTCGCTTTGGATGGCGCCGATCACGGCGTTCACGGGAATATGCAGTTGCGCCAGCTTCTCCAGCCTGAGGTCCACGCGAACGATGTCCTCCGGCAGGCCGCTGATCTCCACCTCCTTCAGCATCGGCAGATCCTCCAGCACGTCCTGAAGGCGTTCGGCCTCACGCTTCAACACTTCTGTCGAGGCGTTCTCGCTCACCAGGGCGATCTGCAGGATGTCCACATTGCTCGGGGTCACCTTCTGCACTTCAAGGCTGTAGATCTCGGGCGGCAGTTCCGTACGTGCCGTGCCGACCTCGCGCACCAGCTCCTGGTACTTCTCGTCCACGTCGCTGCCGAAGCGGTATTCCACCTGCAGCACGGCCACGCCGTCGCTGATGCTGGTGCGGATGCGCTTGATGTTGTCCAGTGCGGCGATGCGCTTCTCCAGTGGATCCACCACCAGGTCCTCCATGTCCTCGGGACTGGTTCCTGGGAACACAGCGATCACAGGGAACTGCGGCGCGTCCATGTCGGGATCCTCGGCCCGTGGCATGTTCAAAAGGGTGGTGACGCCCACCACCACGATCATGAGGAAGATCACCAGCGTGAACTGGTAGTTCTTCACGGCATATCGGCTGATCTGCATGGCTCAGCGTGTAGGGGTGATGGTACTGCCTTCGGTGACATAGGCGCTGCCGCTCACGATGAGCTGTTGCGCACCCTCAAGTCCTTTGCTGATCAGCACTTCGCGGTCCGTGATGCCGGCGATGGTCACTGGTAGCTTGTGGGCGGTCCCGTTCACCACCACGAACACATAGCCTTGGTGCCCATTGCCATCAAGCACGGCTTCATGGGGAATGGCCCAACCATGGAAGGGTACGCTGGTGTGGATGGCGGCCTTGCCGAAGAGGCCGGAAGCGATAGGCGCATCGCTCATAGGCTTCACGGCGATCTCCACCAGGAACTGGCCACTTGCGGGATCGGCGCCCATCGAACGGTTCCGCACAACGCCATGCAACACGCGGCCGGGAATGGCATCACTGGTCACGATGGCACTGTCGCCCTCGCTGACGCGCACCCAATCCTTGTCCGCGATGCCGGCCTTCAAGAGCCAGTGGCCGCGACCGGCACCGTTCACCTGCAACACCGGGGTGCCGGGCCCAGCGAGCTGGCCTTCCTGCATGAACTTGCGGAGCACGTAGCCGTCGGCGGTGGCGTGGATCTGCGCGTAACGGCTGTTGAACTGGGCCATGGTGTACTGTTGTTGCGCCATTTCCTTTCCGGTGCGCGCGTTCTGCAACTGCTCCAGGCTCACGACACTGTCGCGGTGCAGGTTCTCTGCGCGTTGCAGATCGCGTGTTGCTTTCTCAAGTCCCAGCTCGGCCTGTTTCACCTGAGAGCCGATCTCTGTAAGGTCGATGGTGGCGAGCAGCTGACCGGCCTTCACACGATCGCCTTCCTTCACCAGGATGCTGCGGATGATGCCGCCGGTCTTGAAGCTCAGGACGCTCTCGTCGTCCGTGCTGAACAGACCGCTCACGTGCACTTGTTGCGGACGCTCGGTCCTCGCAAGGGTGATGGTGCGCACCGGCACGGCTTTCGCGGCGGGTGCGGTGGATGCATCGCTGCCGCCGCAGGCTTGGGCAAGGATGCCGATCAGGGCCAGGATGGGGAGAAAGGGCTTCATCAGTTGGAAAGGGGATAGGTGGCTGTGGCGCGTTCCAATTCGGCCAGGCGCTGGAGGGTGGTGTAGTAGGCCACGAAGAGCTGCACTTCGGAATTGGTGAGCTGGTTGCGGCCGTCGATGTACTCGATCAGCGTGTTCACGCCTTCGCGGTAGCCGGTCTCGATCAAGCTGAAATAGCTGCGGGCACTGGCCTCCTGGGCGGTGGCACTTTGCAGGGCGCTCAGCGAAGCGTCGAGATCGTTGCGCGCCACTTCAGCACCAAGGCGCAGTTGGTTGGTCACCTGTGTTTCCTCCAGCTCGGCAGTGCGAACGCCCAATTGGGCTCGTTGTCGTTGGTTCCGATTGCGCAGGCCATTGAAAACGGGAACATCGAGCGTTACACCGAAGAGGTAGTAGTCCGCGTAGCTGTCCGTGTTCCAGTCGATGCCTTGGTACCCGAGGTCCAAGAAGGTGTTCAGCTTCGGTACCCAATATTGGTCCGCCAGCTTGAACTGGCTGTTGCGCAGGTCCACTCCTGTGCGCAGAGCGGCCAACTCCTCACGGCGACTGATGTCGACCACCGTGTAGCGGGTGGTATCGGCAAGCGCGGCACGTACATCGTACTGCGTGTCCACCGCACTATCCAAGGGCTTGTTCAATAAGAAATTGAAGTAGCGCCGTGCGTTGGCGCTTTGGGCCTTTGCGGTGACCAATTGTGTACGGATGCGTTCCAGTTCACTGCGGCTGCGGAGCACCTGCGCGGGCACGCCCTTGCCGTTGCGCTCCAGCGACTCGCTCACGGCCAGGTTGCGTTGCAAGAGCTCCAGTGCGCTCTCGTAAGTCCGGATGCCGGCATCCGCCAGCAGCACCTGGTAGTAGGCTTGCTTGATCTCCTTCACCAGCTGCCGCTTGTAGATGGCCACCTCCTGATCCTTGAGTTGCACCTGCTGTTCTTGGATCCGCTTGTTGTGGATCAGGTCGGTGTTCACCAAGGGCATGCTCGTGCGCACATGTGCATCGTAGTAGTTATTCGGGTTCAGGTAGCTCTTCACATTGTCCACCTGTGGGAACACGTCGCTGCCGATCAGTTGATTCAGGGTGCTGTATGCTGGGTTCACCAGGTCGCCAACCGGGAAGTCGAAGTAGCGCCCGCCCTCTCCGCTCACGTAGCTGCCGTTCAGGTTCGCGCTGGGCAGGAAGAGCGACCGCGCATCCTTCAGCCCGAGCAGTGCCTGCTCGAGGGCGATACTGCGTTGTTGCACGACCACGTTGTTGGTAAGCCCCTCGATCACATAGCCGTCAAGGGGTTGCTGCGCGATCACCGAAGTCGACAGGAGTGCGGTGAAGATCACGAGCAGTGGACCGGAGGAGGTCGTACTGTTCATGGTGCTTATTGTTTACAGTGTTAAGTTCATGGGTAAAAAAAGGTCACTTCACGTATTGCTGATCCAGCCAGTTCGTGAACTGCAGGAGACCTAGTTCCAGGATCTGATCACGGTTCTTGTCGCTCATCACCTTGTAGCAACGCTCGCGCACATGGAGGCTGGCCATACCATGCACTGTGCTCCAGATCACGAAGCTCATCACTTCGGGATCGCCGTTCGGCAACTTGCCGATGGCCATGCAAGCATTCACCGTGGCTTTCAGTCCGTTGAAGACCCCTTGACCTTCCTCCCAAATGGGCTTGGCACAATCTGCGATGCTCTGCATGGGCGCCTGCATGATGAACATGAGGTCGTAAAGCCCAGGATTCTCGACGGCAAAACGGATGTAGACCCGGCCCATCGCCTTCAACCGCTCCATGGGGTCGCTCACGTCCGCCAATGCGTTCATGCGCAGGCCCATCTGCTGGAAAGCTTCCGTGTGCAGCGCATGGAACACCGCGTCCTTGTCCTTGAAGTAGAGGTAGATGGTGGTGGCGCTGTACTCGATGCGTTCGGCGATCATGCGCATACTGGTGCGCTCGTAACCATGCTCCAGAAAAAGGTCCATAGCTGCATCCAGGATGCGACGCTTGAGGTCCTCCTTCTCCCGTTCCTTGCGTTCGGTGATGCCCATCGTAGTTCGACGAGGCAAAACTAGTTAACGCTGTTAATCAGATCGAACTTGGTGACGAGCGGTTGATCGGTCATCGGTCGATCGGCGGTCATGGCCACCCATGAGAACCGACCGTAGCGATGGTCGCAAACGTAAACGTAAGCGCGGTCAGGATGTACTTACGCGACGAGCACAGAGGCGTACTGGAAGTACGCGTGAGTCGAAAGCTCAGTTCAGATCGATCGACGAGGCCACCGCGAACACGATGATCACGACGTAGAGCACAACGATCCACGTGGTGGACGAGGTGCGTTGGAAGAAGGAGATCATGATAGGAGAGGGTTACGCTCAGAGGACGTTCGTCCGCTATCCAAGGTTGCCGCGATCAGGTCGTATTAACACCTATTAGCACCAGAAGTGCCTTTGGGTCTGATCAAGCCTTGTGGCCGAACATCCGCCCGAAGAAGCGCTTCTCAAAGTCCCAGAAGAAGCGGAACTGCCCGAAGAGCGCGCCATATACGAGGAGCACCAGGTTGTAGAACGGAAGGATCAACACGTAGTAGAGCACGGAAAACCAGATGCTGGGTTCGCCTTCACCGGTGGCCCACGCCACGATCGGACGTTTGAGGAACATGACCGTGAAGCCTGTGCAGGCGAAGACCACGAGGATGATCAGCACGCGAGAAGGCGACACCTTCCACCGCACCGCCAAGCGCTCGATCCAACCGCTGCCTTGTTCCGTTCCCACGGCGCGAAGATCGGGGGAATTCCATGTGCCCATGTGCTCATGTGAGCATGTGCCCATGGTTGTTCGCTCCCGTTGATCGTTCAGGTCATGCGCTCATTGGCACATGGCCACGTGGGCACATGTCCTTAATCCTTCCACTCGGCCAGGAACAAGTTCGTATCCCGCGTGCCGCCGTTGTTGCGGTTGCTGCTGAACACGAGGTACTTCCCATCGGTGCTGAACACCGGGAAAGCGTCGAAGGTGTCGCTGGTGGTGAGGCGCTCCAGGCCGCTGCCGTCCGTGTTGACCATGAACAGGCTGAAGGGGAAGCCGCGCTCGGTCTGGTGGTTGCTGGCGAAGATGACCTTGTTGCCGCTCGGGTGCCAGTAGGGTGCCCAGTTGGCCTTGCCCAAGCTGGTGATCTGCTTTGCTTCACTGCCGTCGGCATTGGCGATGAAGAGTTCCATTTGGGTGGGTTGCACGAGGCCTTGCTTCAGCAGGTCCTTGTACTCGGCGATGGCCTCAGGTGTTTGTGGGCGGCTGGCTCGCCAAAGGAGCTTCGTGCCGTCCGGACTGAAGAAGGCGCCACCGTCGTAGCCTAGGGTGTTGGTGACGCGCTTCACGTCGCTACCATCGAGCTTCATGGTGTAAAGCTCCAGGTCGCCGTCGCGCATGCTCGTGAAGACCATCCGATCGCCTTTGGGACTGACCGTACCCTCAGCATCATAACCCTTACTGGTGGTCAGCTGTTTGCGGATGCTGCCTTTCAGGTCGCTCACGAAAATGTCGAAGCTGTCGTAGATGGGCCAGGTGTACTTGCCGCCGGGTTTGCGCTCCGGTACTGGTGGGCACTGTGGGCCGGCCAAGTGGGTGCTCGCAAAGAGGATCAGGCTGTCGCCGGGCAGGAAGTAGCTGCACGTCGTGCGTCCGTTATGGATACTGATCTTAGGCGGTGCACTGGCCTTCAGGTCGTCAGTGAAGGGGTTGAAGAAGCGGATCTGATCGCAAGTGTCCCCCCACGTGGTGTTGGTCACCTGGAAGCTCAGTTGCTTTCCGCCGAAGCTCCAGTAAGCCTCTGCATTGTCACCGCCGAAGGTGAGCTGCTTGAGGCTCTTGAAGTGGGTTTCGCCAGGGAGAATGAGGCTGTTGGTATCCTTTGTGATGGTGTCCGCAGCGACAGGAGCAGGAGCGGGAGCAGTGGCAGGGCTGCCGCAACCTATGGTCAGGAAGGGCAGTGCGATCAACAGGGATTTCATGGTCCTCGAAAATGGACGGCGAAAGTAGCCGAAGGCTTACAGTTGAATGTCATGGATCGGCAAGTGGGACCTATCTTCTGCGCATGTCATCTGACGGAAAGGCTGTCAAAGGTCGCGGAGCTTCAGAACAGGTGGAGAACCGCTATCTGAAGCGGCAATATGGCGTGCTGCATTGGGAAGGAATAGATGAGCCCGTGGATGAGCAGGGGCAGGCCACGCGGTACCTGGTGGAGCACCCGAAGACCATCATCAACAAGGTCGATTCACCGGACCTGTCCTTCCCGTGGAGCATGAACGTGTATCAGGGCTGTGAGCACGGCTGCAGCTATTGCTACGCGCGGCCCACCCATGAGTATTGGGGCTACAGCGCGGGTCTGGATTTCGAGCGGGTGATCATCGTGAAACGCAATGCGCCAGAGCTATTGGAGAAGGCGCTTCGCCATCCGAAGTGGGCCGGCGAGCCGATCATGATGAGCGGCGCCACGGATCCCTATCAGCCGGTGGAGCGTGAGGAACAGCTTACGCGCCAATGCCTGGAGGTCTTCGCCAGGTTCAGGCACCCGGTGAGCATCATCACCAAGAACGCATTGGTGCTGCGCGACCTGGACCTACTTGCGGAACTGGCCTCGGAAGGTCTTGCATCGGTGGCCATCAGCCTGACCACCTTGGATGAGGATCTGCGGCGCGTGCTTGAGCCTCGGACGAGCACGGGAGCCAACCGGGTGAAGGCGATCCAAGCGCTTTCCAAGGCCGGTGTGCCGGTGCACGTGATGGTGGCGCCCATCATTCCGGGTCTGAACGATCGCGAGGTACCGGCATTGCTGAAGGCTGCAGCAGAGGCCGGTGCGCTTTCGGCGAGCTATACGGTGCTCCGCACCAATGGGGCGGTGGAGCAGGTGTTCCGTACATGGCTCCAG